>JAUWPF010000021.1 GCA_030611745.1 Chloroflexota bacterium
ACCCTCCACCCGGCGGTGCATGGCGGCATTCTGGCAAGGCGTGACCTGCCTGGCCATATGGAAGAGCTTGCCCGGAATAATATTGAGGCTATTGACCTGGTGGCGGTTAACCTCTATCCTTTTGTCCGGACAGTTTCTAAAGAAGGTGTCAGCCTTGACGAGGCGCTGGAGAATATTGACATCGGGGGTCCGACCCTGATTCGGGCGGCGGCCAAAAATTACCCCAGCGTCATCGTGCTGGTTGACCCTGCTGATTACCAGCCCGTGCTGGAGGAGCTGGGGCGGGGGGTGGTGGACCTGGCGGAGCGTAAACGGCTGGCACAGAAGGCTTTTCAGCACGTGGCTGTCTATGATACTGCCATTGCCCAGTACCTGCGGCAGGATATGGAGGCTCTCCCCGACGAGATGACCATCGCTATGAAGAAGCGCTATGGACTCCGCTATGGTGAGAACCCCCACCAGCCGGCTGCTTTCTATGCGGAGCTGTCAGTTGGGGGAACAGAGGTGAGCGGTATCACCTGGGCCAGGCAACTGGGAGGTAAGGAGCTTTCGTTTAATAATATCCTGGATGCTGATGCCGCCTGGAGCGTGGTTACTGATTTTGCCGCCCCGACGGTGGCTGTTATCAAGCACACCAACCCCTGCGGTCTGGCAAGCTTTGATGATATCGCTGAGGCCTACCGCCGGGCTTTCAGCGGTGACTCGATGGCAGCCTATGGCGGTATCGTGGCTTCCAACCGGACGCTTACCCTGGCGATGGCTGAGGAAGTGAGGCCGGTCTTCTATGAGATAGTTATCGCCCCGGAGTATGAGGCCGGGGCACTTGAGCTGCTAAGGCAGAAGAAGAATTTGCGCATTCTCGTTGCTGATTTGCCGCCGGGGTATGGTAAGGCGGTGCCGGGCTACCTTGATTTCCGCCGGGTGAAGGGTGGCTTTCTGGTTCAGAATTCCGATTCTGTTCTGGAAGGTAAGGTCAGTTTGAAGACGGTGACCAGACGTGAACCGACTAAGGCTGAAATGGGCGACCTGCTTTTTGCGTGGCGGGCAGTCAAGCATGTAAAGTCAAACGCTATTGCGCTGGCTAAGGAGAGGACACTTGTGGGGATGGGGGCAGGGCAGCCCAGCCGGATTGTCAGCGCCCAAATAGCCGGAGAAAAGGCAGGGGAGAAAATGGCGGGCAGTGTTCTGGCTTCGGATGCGATGTTTCCCTTTGCCGATGTGGTGGAGGCGGCTGCGGCTGGTGGGGTGACCGCTATTATCCAGCCCGGCGGCTCAATCAGGGACGAAGAATCGATTAAGGCTGCCGATGAGCACGACATAGCCATGGTTTTTACCGGTGAGCGGCACTTCCGGCATTAAGCTTCGGGACAGGAATGATGACAGTGACCAGTCCGGGTATTGCCAGTCTGGAGGAGGTGGTAGCTTCACTCCCGCCTGAGGAAAAGGCGCTGTTTGAGCGGATATACAGGGTTAGTACTGCTACCGGTGAGCTCCTTCCTCCCGCGAGGATGCGTCCCTGGATAACCCGTCAGTTTGGCTCGGTAGATACTGTCACCAGGCAGAAGATTGTGAAGGTTACCAATCTGGTAACCTTCGAGGGGGCATTGTTTAACCGGCTGCGAGCTTCCCGTCCTATCGAGCCTAGGGAAGAAAAAGGCATTGGACCCCTGGAGAGTAGTGATAGTGACCAGTTTGCCGATGTCAGGGATGGTACTCCTGAGGATACCTTCGGCCGGATAGCTGGCAGGTACTGTGTTACCGCCAGCAATGTCGCCAAGTGTGACGGGTTGCACGGGCTGGTGATTTTCAATGATTTTAATCCCCTCCATTTCTCGCGGGAGCAGGTTATTGACTATCTTGATGTCGCCTGGAAATGGGCGGAAATGGCCCGGGCCAGTCACCCCGAGGCCAAGTATTTCTTCCTTACCTGGAATTGTCTGTGGAGGTCTGGTGCCTCGGTAAATCACGGACATGCTCAGGTGCTGCTGACCACGGGCAGGCACTATGCCCGGATTGACGGGCTGCGGCAGGCAGCCCTGGGCTATCGGCAGAGTTATGGGGCAAACTATTTCAGTGACCTTTTTCAGGCTCACCGCGCTGTGGGCTGTGCGATGGCCGGGAACGGCGTCAGTATCCTTGCCCATCTTACCCCGTTTAAGGATAATGAGGTTGTGCTCATGGCTGATGAGTTGGGTCTTTCTTTTAAAGAGCGGGTTTATGAGGTGCTGGCTTGCTTCCGGGACAGGATGGGGATAACCTCATTTAATCTCGGTCTGGTAACACCGCCCCTGGCGGAGACTGAAGAGAGCTGGGAAGGCTTCCCCGTAATTGCCCGCGTGGTAGACCGGGGTGACCTCAGCAACCGTGCCTCAGATGTAGGTGGCATGGAAATTTATGCCTCGAGTGTTATCTCCAGTGACCCCCTTGAACTGGCCCGTGAGCTCAAGCAGTACCTGGATTAGAAGTGGAGGAAGACAATGGCTAACGCAGTGCTGGTTATAGATATGGTCCGGGGTTTTCTGGAGGAGGGCTATCCCCTGTATTGCGGGGAGAGGGCCCGCCGCATTATCCCCGGTGTCCAGTATCTCCTGGAGCAGGAACTTGCCCGGGACGCTAAGGTATTCTTTATCTGTGACCATCACGCCCCCGATGACGCCGAGTTTAAGCTGTTTCCTCCTCACTGTATTGCAGGCACCGCCGAGGCAGAGCTTATTCCTGAGCTGGCCGGATATCAGGGTGAGGTGATACCGAAAAGACGCTTCAGCGCCTTCTTTGATACCCCGCTTGAGGAGAGACTGAACGAGCTTGGGCCGGAGAGGCTCATTGTTTGTGGTGTGTGCACCGATATTTGTGTATTGCATACCGTGTCCGATGCCAGGAGTCGAGGCTGGGAGGTGGAAGTGCCGGTTGGTTGCGTTGCTTCCTTCGATGAGCGGGCGCACCACTTTGCCCTGGAACATATGAAGAAGGTGCTGGGGACGAAATTGACCTCTGCCAGGATAGGCCGGGTAAAGCCGGCCAAATTTGAGCTTTCTGAGGCAGTGCTGTCCGGGGATTCGGCGGACATCTATTTTGCGCGCACGGTGGAGATACTTCGTCAGGAAGGGCTTAACCCGGTGGCCACGATGGAGGTGTTCTCGGGGGGGACGGGGATAGTCTGCGGGATGGAAGAGGTCAGGGCGCTGCTGGCCCGGGTCCTGCCTGAGGACAGCCGTGAGGTGTGGGCCCTGGCGGAGGGGGAGGAAATGGGAGGGAAGGAAGTGGTGCTGCGGATAACTGCCCCCTACCTGAGCTACGGGCTGTATGAAACGGCCATAGATGGTATCCTGGCCCAATGTAGCGGCTGGGCAACAGCGGCCCGGGAGTGTGTGGAAGCCGCCCGGGGCATACCTGTAATCAGCTTTGGCGCTCGCCATGTGCATCCTTCGGTGGCCGGGATAATGGACTATTCAGCTATTGTTGGTGGTTGTGCCGCTTGTTCCAGCCAGGCTGGCGCCAGGCTGGCTGGTATTGAAGCGTCCGGAACAATTCCCCATGCCCTGATAATAATTATGGGTGATACGGTTAAGGCGACTTTAGCCTTCGATAAGTATATGCCAGCCGGGGTGTCCCGGGTGGCTCTGGTTGACACCTTTAAGGATGAGGCTGAGGAGTCCCTGCTGGTGGCGGAGGCACTGGGGGAGAGGCTTGGTTCGGTGCGGCTCGATACTCCGGGTGAGAGGGGGAGGGTTACCGCTGACCTGGTCAAGGAGGTGAGAGCCAGGCTGGACCTGGCGGGGTTCAAGCACGTGGGAATTTTCGTCAGTGGCGGGATTACTCCAGAGCGAATCAGGCAATTTATCAACGAAGGGGCTCCGGTTGATGGCTTTGGTGTCGGCAGCTATATCAGCGGGGCCAGGCCGATTGATTTTACCGCTGACCTCCATGAGGTTGCGGGCAGGCCGGTAGCCAAGCGGGGTCGAATCCCCGGTATTACTCCCAACCCCAGGCTCAAGCGCATAATGTAGGTGGGACTATTTTCGACCTTACTCTCTACTTCAATCTACCCCTGTAAGTTAGCAATGAGGCGGGGCTGATTATTATCGAATAAAGGAGGGCATGATGGGAGCACAGATGATCGGTTTCTTTCTGTCTTTTTTCGATAACCCCAGTGCCTGGGGACTCGGTCTGGCGGTGGTCTTTGGTGCTGTCTGGCTCATCGGTTACTGGCCACCGCTCTTTAAGAAGGCCTGGCTCTGGGCAGTCCTTGCCGGGAGTGCCATACTGACTCTGGCGGCAGTGGCCTTCATTCAAATTCCACTGCAACTTTGGACCGGGCAGATACTGGGGCAATTCTGGAGTGAGGAAGTTCTATCGAGCTGGCTGCTGCTGGCAGCAATACCCCAGATACTTCTCAGCGGGCTGGTTCAGGAAGGTTCGAAGCTTGTGCCGGTGGTTCTCTGCTGGTGGCGTAAGGACAGGAGTATTGACCCCAAACTGGGACTGGCAATCGGGGCAGTGGCCGGGGCCGGGTTCGGTATTTTTGAGGCACAGTGGGTGCATAACGCCATCTTTGCCTCTGGCTGGAACTGGGACGTTGTGCAAACTGCCGGCTTCGGGGCGCTAATTGGATTCTGGGAGAGATTCTTTACTGTTGCCTTCCACACCGCCTCCTGTGCTTTAGCTGGCTGGGGTCTGGCCAGGGGCTGGGGCTGGCAATTCTACCTGATTGCCTCTGTCCTGCATGCCTTTTTAAACTACAGCATTGTTCCGCTACAATTGGGGCTTCTTACGGGGATGCAGATGGAGATATTCGTTGCGGTTTGGGCATTGCTGGTGACCGGTGTTGCCCTCTGGCTGCGGTGGAGAAGGTCAGCACAACCAGTTGAATTGGAGGTCAGTGCTGCTTGAATTCCAGACGCAGGACCTGCCGGGTAGATTCGCTGACCTTTACCCGTTCATCGATGCGCCAGCCGACAACCCACAGGACTTGCTGCGGTGAACAGACGATGGGGACCTGCTGGCGCCAGGCGTGGGGAATCCGGGCGTCTATCATGAATTTCCCCAGTTTCTTGGGCTGGCATAGACCCAGCGGCTGAAAGCGGTCTCCCCGCCGCCGGGGTCGTACTGTCAGCCTATCACCGCTCCTGTCAAGGTCGAAGTAAGCCGTAAAGAGGTTGTTTGTCTCCCTTGCGGTAGGGTTCTTGGCCTCCTCTGCCATTTGTTTCTGGTTGATGATGGTTGCCGCTATCTGCCAGCCGGGCAGCAGGGTCTCGCCCGGTATCTTTAAGGGGGACTCACCCTCAAGGGGGGGGAAGGGTGACAGGGCGGCCGGGTCGCGGCCGAGCAGGTATTTAGTATATCCCGTGGAAAAGGTGAGGCCGCCGGGCAGGCTGATTTGTTTTCCTGCCGGTTTATCCAGGGCTGCCATTATCTCTTCAATGTGGCGTGCCTCGATGTCTTTGAGATTACCCAGCAGCTTTTCAATGGACATCCGGAGGAGGTTCTGCCTGAGGGCGGGGGGTAGTTGTGAGAGTTTCTCCCTGTCCAGGATGAGGATGCCTTCTTGCTCCTGAATAATTTCGTCCCACGCTAGAGTGCACTCTCCGTCCAGAAAGGCAAGGTTGTCCCCGGCAATGCGGGCGGTTCGGAGCAGTGCCTGAGCTACCTGCGGGTTATAACTTTTCAGTAGCGGCAGGAGCTGGTGGCGGATTTTGTTTCTCAGTGGTGATAACGATAGGTTGGAGGCGTCAATCCGGGGCACGAGTCCGCAGTGTCGGCAGTAGTCAGCCGTCTCCTCCCGGCTTATCTCGAGCAGGGGTCGCACGATGGTGAGGCTGTTTTGCGTCGGTCCCCAGGCCGTGGCTGGCCTCAGCCCGCAGAGTCCCCTGATTCCTGTCCCCCGAATGAGGTGCATCAGGATTGTCTCGATGTGGTCGTCAACGGTGTGTCCTACTGCGATGCGGCTGGCTCCAATAGACCTTGCTGCCCGGGCAAGGAAGTCGTATCGCACCTCGCGGGCCGCCTCTTCCGGTGAAAGGTGGTGGCGGGCCTGATAGGCTTTTACCTCCCCCCGGTCGATGGTAACGGGAATGCCGGCTTGTCGGGCCAGTTCGGAGACATAATGAGCATCAGCCTCTGACTCGGCGCCACGGAGCTGGTGATTGAGGTGAGCCACATGTAGCTCAATGTCCAGTTCCTTCTGAAGTTCGAGCAGTACCTTGAGCAGGCAGACTGAATCAGGACCGCCGGATACCGCCACCAGCAGTCGCTGCCGGCCTGGCACCAGATGGTGCTGCTCAATAAAGCGCCGCACCCGCTGGGGTAACGGTTCGGGCTGTCTTCTCTTTGCCATCGGTCAGTCTCATCTTGTCCCCCTTCATAAGGGGGATGGTCAAGTAAGAGGAATTTTACCCTCTTCGGTTCTCCCGGTCTTGTTTTTTACCTTGTTTTCAGGATAAGCCTGGTGCGGTGGATGGACCGGGGCTGTTCGGTAAAGCCCAGAGCAGCGGCAACCTGCTCCGGTCTTCCCGAGCCGGTGCTGTCGCAGCGCAGCCTCATGCCCATAGTGACACAGGGATGGTGGTATCCGATGAGCCACAGGTCGTCAATCAACCGCCGCAGGTCGTATTTATGGGGCCCGGTATCCCGCTGGTGCTGCCATGGCAGATGGTCTAATGAAAGCAGTCGCCTGAAGGCTGACTCTATGTCCTTTTGCTCCCTTTCGGTCTCTACCTCGACTCTGTATTCGGTGTAACTCATCTGCGATTGCAGTGATGGCATACTCAGGGGGATGGGATATACCTGCACTATCTCAATGCCTCTCGGCAGTTTGAGGCTTACCGCCCTGGTAAAGAAGTGGGGGGATACCTGTTTGGTGCAGAGGATGTCCACGAACTCGGCTTCACTGGTTACCCCTACCGGCAGGGGAGCGGCAAGCGATATCTGGGGGTGGGGACTGAATCCCTCTGAGTAGGCAAGGGCTATCTCTGCCCGGCGAAGCGCTCTCTGCCACAGCCGCATAATATCCAGGTGGGAGATGAACTTTACTTCTTCCCCGCGGCAGAACTTAATCCGCAGACGCTGCATGTTTTTCCCTGGTCAACCGGATGTTGGCGATTTTTACCCCCTGCATCTCGGTTATTACCAGCTTCATATCCTTGTATTTTATCTGTTCGCCCTCCCGGGGGATGCGTCCTAGAAGGTCGAGGACGAAGCCGGCGACGGTTTCGTAGTCACCCGGCGGCAGGTCAAGGCTCATCTGCTCATTGGCTTCCTCGATGTTCATCCCGCCGTCAATCTGGAAGGTATACTCATCTATCGCTTCGTATTCCTTTTCGGCGGCGGCAAGCTCGTCTCCCAGCGGACCAACGATTTCCTCAAGCAGTCGGCTCAGGCTCACGATGCCGGCGATACCGCCGTATTCATCGACGACCACTGTCATCCGGTAGTTTTTGTCCCGCATCTCGGCGAAGAGTTCGCTGATACGCTTGGTCTCGGGGGCAAAGTAAGCCGGGCGAATCAAATCATCGATGGGGCTCTCATTGGTGATGGTGCCCTTTGCCTGGGCCATAAGTACATCCTTTATGGAGAGGATGCCTGTCACATTGTCCATATTATCCTGGTATACCGGGAAGCGCGATAGGGGGGACTCGGCGTAAAGGGTGAGGAAGTCAGCGATAGTAGTGCCCTTCTCTACCCATACCACCTCAGGTCGTGGCACCATGGCGACCCGGACCGGCCGGTCACCGAAGTCGAAGACCCTGTGTAACATCTCCGCCTCAGCCTTTTCCACGGTCCCCTCTCTGTGTCCCACCGATATCATGGTGCGGATTTCCTCATCGCTGACCAGAGACCGGGGCACCGGTTTTCCTCCTACCATTTTGCTGAGTCCCGAGGCTGCCCAGCTCAGCATCACGACGAAGGGGGTAAACAGCCATGACAGGGCTGCTACCGGCCGGGCAAATATCAGCGATAACCTCTCGGCGTGACGGGAGGCTATCGTCTTGGGAGTGACCTCGCAGAAGATGAGAAGGATGATGGTTACGCCGATGGTGGCAATAAGTACCCCCTGGTCCGGCCAGTATTTGACTGCCAGGACAGTAGCTAAGGCAGCGGCGGCGGTGTTGACGAAGTTATTACCCAGCAGGATGGTGGAAAGCAGCTTCTCCGGCCGCTTGACCATCCTGGCTACCCGTTCTGCCCCGGTCACCCCGGTGCTGACCATGTGCTCGACCTTTATCTGCTGCAGGGCAACGAAGGCTGTCTCTGAACTGGAAAAGAAGGCCGATAACAGGAGGCAGATTAAAAGAGACACCAGGTATAGTGTTTCAATACCGGACATATAGCATCACCCCACTCATTCAATTACCCTTTTGGTCATCATAGCATCGGCCAGTAGGTGTGTCAAAGGAGCGGGGATAGCCGGCCCCGGAGGCAATTCGACCCCCGTGCCCCTTAAAGTTAATCGATTATGCTATAATTTCTGAGGTATGAAAGTCCTGGGGATTGAGACCTCCTGTGATGAGACCGCCGCCGCCGTAGTGGAGGACGGGGTTAGGATTCTCTCCAATCGCATTGCCTCTCAGGTGGAAATCCATGCCCGCTATGGTGGGATTGTGCCTGAGGTGGCTTCCCGGCAGCATATGCTGGCGATTATTCCGATTATCAGCCAGGCGATGGCTGATAGTGAGACTACCTGGAGCGAACTGGGGGGGATTGCGGTTACGGTTGGGCCCGGGCTTGCGGGCTCGCTGCTGGTGGGGGTAAATGCGGCCAAGGCAATTGCTTCCGCCCGCGATTTGCCGGTTACGGGGGTTAACCACCTTGAGGGCCATATCTACGCTAACTGGCTCTCGGGCCAGGTAGTCAGCTTCCCGGTGATATGTCTCATTGTTTCCGGGGGACATAGTGACCTGGTATTGATGAGAGGACACGGTGATTACGTGGCGCTGGGGCGGACCCGGGATGACGCCGCTGGAGAAGCCTTTGATAAAGCGGCTAGAGTTCTGGGCCTGGGTTATCCTGGCGGCCCGGCTGTTCAGGAGGCAGCGGCAGGGGGTACTGCTTCCATCCAGCTGCCCCGTGCCTGGCTCAGGGGGACCCGGGACTTCAGCTTCAGCGGGGTCAAGACGGCGCTGTTGCGTCTTGTGGAAGGGGGGAGGATTTCGTCGGTGGCTGATGCTGCTGCCAGCTTTCAGGAGGCGGTAGTTGATGTCCTGGTTACCAAGACGGTGGAGGCGGCAAAGGAATACCGGGTGAGGCAGATTCTGCTGTCGGGGGGGGTGGCATCAAACGAATTGCTCCGGCGCCGGCTGGTTGAGGGCTCGCCCCTGCCGGTCCTGGTTCCTGAGCCGGTGTTATGTACTGACAATGCGGCGATGGTGGCTGCGTGTGGCTACTTCCGGTTCAAGGCGTCTAAGGTGGATAGCCTGGACCTGGATGTTATTCCCGGCCTCAAGCTTGCTTAGGTTGTCTGCTAGAAAAGCAGCGTTTTGAAGAGAATAAGGTCCATTATGGGCCTGGAGTGGTTGCCAGCTGCTCTAGTTGGCTGTAGATAAGGATTTGTTAAGTTGCGACATCCGGGCAGATGCGTTATTATAGATGTTAGCACTCTCGGGGTGAGAGTGCTAACGGGTTAACCGATAATTGGATAATTGAACTTAGAGAAGGAGGACTCAAATGGCAATCAAGCTTCAACCGTTGGCTGACCGTCTGGTGGTTAAGCCCATTGAGAGGGAGGATGTGACCAAGGGGGGAATTGTTTTACCCGATACGGTTAAGGAGAAGCCGCAGGAGGGGAAGGTCCTGGCTGTTGGCCCCGGGAGGCGGTCTGAGGAAGGGAAGGCGATACCGATGGATATCAAAGTAGGCGATATCGTGCTTTATGCTAAGTATGGCGGCACTGAGATTAAGATTGATGATGAAGAGTTGATGATTTTACGTGAGAGTGACGTTTTGGCCAAGAAGGTTAAGTAACCAGTCGGGCTAGTATATAAGGAGGAAAATATGGCTAAACAGATTATTTTCGACGAGGAGGCCAGGCGGGCGTTGAAGAGGGGGGTAGATGCCCTGGCTGACGCCGTTAAGGTAACCCTGGGACCGAAGGGACGTTGCGTGGTCCTGGACAAGAAGTGGGGGGCTCCGACGGTGATTGATGATGGGGTTACTATTGCCAAGGAAATCGAACTCCCTGACCCCTTTGAGAACATGGGGGCGCAGCTGGTTAAGGAAGCGGCGACCAAGACCAATGATGCCTGTGGCGATGGCACTACTACCTCTACTATCCTGGCTCAGGCTATCATTAATGAAGGGTTTAAGAACGTGGTTGCTGGCTCTGATGCCCTGGCGCTAAAGAGGGGTATTGAGAAGGCCACCGATGCCATCATCGAAGAGCTCAAGCGAGTATCTATCCCGGTAAAGGGCCGGGAGCAAATTGCTCAGGTAGGTACCATTACCGCGGTTGACAAGGAGATTGGTGAGCTGATTGCCGAGGTGATGGAGAAGGTAGGCAAGGACGGGGTTATTACTGTTGAGGAGTCCAAGGGGATAAAGTATGAGACGGAGTATGTGGAGGGGATGCAATTTGACCGTGGCTACGTTAGCCCCTATTTTGTCACCAATGCCGAGCGGATGGAAACGGTGATAGAGGACCCCTATATTCTCATTACTGATAAAAAGGTTTCTGCCATGTCTGACCTCTTGCCAGCGCTGGAGAAGATACTGCAGGTATCAAAGAACCTGCTTATTGTGGCTGAGGATATCGACGGCGAAGCGTTAGCCACACTGGTGGTCAACAAGCTGCGGGGCACCATTAATGTCCTGGCGGTCAAGGCTCCCGGTTTTGGTGACAGGCGTAAGGCGATGCTGGAAGATATGGCGATTCTTACCGGTGGTAAGGTGATTTCGGAGGAGGTGGGGCGCAAGCTTGACTCGGTAACGGTTGAGGACCTGGGTCAGGCTCGCCGGGTGACCTGCGATAAAGATAAGACTACCATTGTTGAGGGCAAAGGCTCGGAAGAGGCACTTAAAGCAAGGATTAAACAGATCAAGGCTCAGATTGAGGAGACCACCTCTGATTTTGACCGGGAGAAGCTCCAGGAGAGGATGGCGAAGCTGGTTGGTGGGGTGGCGGTAATCAAGGTGGGTGCCGCTACCGAGGTCGAGCTTAAAGAGAGGAAGCACCGGGTTGAGGATGCCCTGTCGGCAACCCGTGCCGCTGTGGAGGAGGGTATTCTGCCTGGTGGTGGTGTCGCGCTGCTTAACTCGCTGGCGGCCCTGGATAAATTGGAGGTTAGCGGGGATGAGGCTACTGGTGCCAGTATTATTAGAAAAGCGGTGGAGGACCCCATCCGGTGGATTGCGGTGAATGCGGGTAAAGATGGGGCGGTAATAGTCGATGCCGTCAAGAAGAGTAAGGCCGGTGTCGGCTATGATGCTGAGGCTGGCGACTTTGTTGACATGGTGGAAAGGGGCATCATTGACCCGATGAAGGTGGTAAGGTCCAGTCTGCAGAATGCCGCCAGCATTGCCGTGATGGTGTTAATCACCGAGGCACTGGTTACCGATATCCCGGAGAAAGAGAAGATGCCGGCGATGCCTCCTGGTGGTGGTATGGAGGGCATGTATTAAGTTTTACCTCCCATGTTGGGGATAGGGAATGGCCGCAGTCCCGAGGATTGCGGCCATTTTTATAGCTTCAGCAGTTCCTCCAGAGGCCTGTCACTGTTAACCGGACCAACCACTGCTAGGCGGAGCCGGCTCTCTGCCAGCAGCTCCCGGGCCAGGTTTTGAAGTTCGTCGGCCGTAATGGCATCAATAATGGATAAGACATCATCAACGCTGAGGGTGCGGCCGGTAAGAAGCTCCTGTCCTCCCATCCAGCCGCTAACACTGCGGCTGTCCTCCATACGCAGTAAGAGGCGTCCTTTCGATAGCTCCTTTGCCTTGGACAGTTCCGGTTCGGAGACGGGTTCCCTGAGGTGGGAAAGCTGCTCCAGGATAGCCTTAATGGCTATTTGCAGTTTTAAAGGCTCCACTCCGGCGTGAATGGTAACCGAGCCTGAGTCAAGGAAGTGTTCGACGTAGCTCTGAATACTGTAGGCGAGTCCCAGCCTGTCCCGGATTTCGGTAAACAGGCGGCTGCTCATCCCCTCTCCCAGGATGACATTGAGCAGGTCGAGGACAAAGCGCCGCGGGTGTGATAGTGGTAGACCGGGCAGTGCCAGGCACAGGTGTGCCTGCTCGGTATCCCGGGTCTCGATATGGAGTCGTCGGCCTGACCGGGATTTGTAAGCAAGATAGCCAGTGTGAGGCTCTTGGCCGGCCCAGCTGCCCATAGCCCGGTTAATGGCGGTTACAATCTCCTGGTGTCGGAGAGCGCCGGCAATGCTGATTACGGTGTTTTCAGGCCGGTACTGACTTGCCATGTAGTCGAGCATCGCATTTCGGGTAGTGGCCAGCACTGACTCCTTGCTGCCCGCAATGTCGCGCCCCAGGGGATGACCGGGCCACAAAAGCCCGTCAATGAGCATATCGACCCGCTGTGACGGCGAGTCTTTGCTCATATTAATCTCTTCAATGATAACCTGGCGTTCTCGTTCGATATCTTCGGGGTTAAACCGGGAGTGGAGCAGCATGTCTGCCAGCACGTCCAGGGCCAGG
>JAUWPF010000106.1 GCA_030611745.1 Chloroflexota bacterium
ACTTTTGCCGTAACTTGTTGATGATGTCCTCTTTTCAAGATAACGCTAGCATTTTATAGCTTACGCAGATTATAGTGCTCGCTTTGTGGGGTGTCAAGGACTTCACTGCTTGAGGGCAGATATTTGACAGCAGGTATGCAGCTTGACTTATAATAAGCTGGTTTCCTAATTGGGGTATGGTGTAATGCAGATAAACGTGTCGCAGCAGCTTAAGGCACCGGTCGGTTTAGCCCGGGACTATGAGCTAAGCCAGCCCGTGGATGTTATCGGCGATGGTAAGAGCAGCCCGGTCCAGGGCAGGGTCAGGCTGGTGCGTACCAACCGTGGTATCCTGGTCAGGGGGACCCTGCACACCGGGGTGGAAGTTAGCTGCAGTCGCTGCCTGGGCCTGTTTGACCTTTCCCTGGTGCTGGATATTGAAGAGGAGTATTTCCCGATTAGGGACACGGTTAGCGGGGCTCCCGCCGCTTTGCCTGACGAGCCCGGCTGTTTCACGATTGATGAGCATCACATTCTTGATTTGACCGAGGCAGTCCGCCAGTATGCACTGCTGGGTATTCCAATGAAGCCGCTCTGCCGGGAAGACTGCGCCGGCCTGTGCCCCCGTTGTGGTCATAACCTTAACCGGGGGCCCTGTGGCTGCCCGCCTCAGGATGTAGACCCCCGCGGGGCGGTAGAGGGCAAATTGACTTTAATCGGTCTGTCGAATCAAACAAATAAGGAAAAAGAAAAGGGGTAAATTATGGGAGCTTTACCAAAACAAAAGTATGCCAAGGCGCGTCGGGGTAAGAGGCGCCAACATCTCGAAACCTCCCCGCCGTCTCTGGACTATTGTCCCCAGTGCCATAGCCCTAAGCTGGCGTATCATGTCTGCCCTACCTGCGGAAGCTACGCGGGCAGGGAGGTCATCGAGATTAAAAGCCCGAAAAAGGCTGGCTGATAGTCGGGGACCGGTGCGTGTTGAAAACGGCCCTTTGTCACCTCCTGGGTATTGAGTATCCGATTATTCAGGGGGGAATGATGTGGGTGGGCACGGCTGAGCTTGCCGCGGCGGTGTCCAGTGCCGGCGGGCTGGGTATCATTGGTGCCGGCAATTCCGGGCCGGACTGGGTGCGAGAGCAGATTCACCTGACCCGGGGGTGGACCGACAGGCCGTTTGGGGTGAACATCCTCATGACGTCACCCGCTGCCGGTGAGGTGGCAGCGGTAGTCCGGGAAGAGAAGGTTAAAGTGGTTACCACCGGTAGCGGCAGCCCTGAGGCTTACGTTTCCCGGTTTAAACAGGCGGGGATAAAGGTGATGGCGGTTGTGGCTGATGCCTCTATGGCCAGGCGAATGGAGAAGGCAGGCGTTGACGCTGTCATTGCGGAGGGGACGGAGGCGGCGGGAGAGGTGGGAGAGATGACCACCATGGTCCTGGTACCCCGGGTGGTAGATAGTGTGAGCATCCCGGTAGTGGCCGCGGGTGGTATCGGGGATGGGCGGGGTCTGGCAGCCGCCCTGGCTCTCGGGGCTCAGGGGGTCCAGGTAGGGACCCGTTTTGTCTGCAGTGAGGAGTGTATCGCTCACCCCCGGTATAAGGAGAGGATTATCCAGGCGCAGGATGGCTCAACCGTGATTACCGGACAGGGGCAGCGAAGGGCGGTGCGCTCCCTTTCCAACAGGCTGACGCATGAGTTTCAGGAACTGGAGAAAGCAGGGGCAAGCGGTGAAGAGCTTGCCCTTTTTAGCCGGGACAGGACCTATCTGGGACTGGTTGAGGGCAATCTTGACGACGGCTTGCTGCTCTCAGGACAGGTTGCCGCGCTGATAGGAGAGATTAAGCCGGTCGGAGCTATCATCAATGAGATGGTAACCGAAGCGGAGGCGATAATTTCCGGTCTCAACAGAGGGGGGATGGGTGGTGGTTGAGACAGCCAGGGTGGCCTATGTCTTCCCCGGGCAGGGTTCTCAATGGGCAGGCATGGGGCGTGACCTTTATGACAACTTTGATTCCTCCAGGAAGGTATTTGAGGAGGCGGATGAGGCCCTGGGGTTCCCTCTCTCCCGGCTGTGTTTTGATGGTCCGGGGGATGAGCTTCGCCAGACGATAAACGCCCAGCCGGCGGTAGTCACCGTCAGCTATGCTTGTCTGAAGGCGGTGTTGTCATCCGCCGCTGGTAATGGTGGGTTCCCACCCCCTGCCTTTGTCGCCGGTCATAGTCTGGGTGAATACACAGCGCTGGCGGCGGCCGGGGTGCTTGATTTTGCCGCTACCGTCTCTCTGGCTCGGGAGAGGGGTCGTTTGATGCACGAGGCGGGGCAGATTAAGCCCGGCGGCATGGTGGCGATAATCGGGCTTGATGAGGAAGCGCTGGCCGAGGTATGCGCCGAGACCGGCACTTGGATTGCCAACATTAACTGCCCCGGTCAGATAGTAATCAGCGGGGCGAGGGAACACCTTGGCAGGGCTTCTGAACTGTTTAAAGCCAGGGGGGCCCGTCGGACGATACGCGTGGAGTTGAGCGTTGCGTTTCACACGCCGCTGATGGAGCCGGCTGTCAAGGGTATGG
>JAUWPF010000036.1 GCA_030611745.1 Chloroflexota bacterium
TTTTTAACCTTCTCTGCTACCATCCGGGGCATTTGCGCTGCCTCGGTCCCCTGGCGTGGTGAGTAGGGAAAGACGTGAATCCGGGCAAACTCCATTTGCCGGCAAAAATCATAGCTCTCCTGAAACTCTTCATCGCTCTCGCCGGGGAAGCCGACAATAATATCGGTGGTGATGGCTGCCCCGGGCACGGACTCCCGGATTAGAGACACTGTTTGCGCGAAATTACGGGTTGAGTAGTGACGCTTCATCCGTTCAAGCACCCGCTGGCTGCCACTTTGGAGTGACAGGTGAAAGTGGCGGCACAGCCTTGTGTCATGCCACAGCCGGATGAGCTCCGGGGAGATTTCCCGGGGCTGGAGCGAGGACAGCCTTAGCCTGGCTACCTTAGTCTCGGCCAGGATATGTTCCAGGAGTTCCCTCAGTTTAGCCCCGTCATAGTTATACGAGCCAACCCTTACCCCTGTTAGTACCACCTCTTTATAGCCGGCATCAGTCCGCATTCTTATTTCATTAATGACCTGCTCGGCAGGGAGGCTCCTTTCCCGGCCCCGCACCAGGGGCACAATGCAGTAGGCACAGAAGCTGTCGCAGCCGTCCTGAATCTTTATAAAAGAACGGGTCCGCAAGATGGGGTAATAGTGGGGGTCCTGGATGGGACCAGCCTGACTCAGGTAGCCGGAGTCTTCCAGCGCCTGTAGCAGGCGAGATTTCTGCTCGTTTCCGAAAATAAGGTTGACCCCCTGAGTCTGGGCCAGCTCGGGGGAGGCCCGCTCGGCATAACAGCCGGTAGCTACCACCAGGGCATCGGGATTTTGGCGGTGTGCCTGCCTCAGCCGCTGGCGACATTTGCGGTCAGCGATATGGGTAACAGTGCACGTATTCAGGATATAGACATCAGCCTCGCCGGGTCGGGATACGACCTTGTAGCCAGCGTCAGCGAACTGCCTTGCCAGGAGCTCGGTCTCAGCCTGGTTGAGTTTACAACCCAGACTCTCTAAAGCGACTTTTACCCGCTTCTGCCCGTTACCCACACTACCGCCTTAACCCTTGAATTTGCCTGTTACATAGGATTATACTTTTCACGCTCCCGGCCGGTCAAACAGGGTGAGAATTAACTTGTCTGGTTGTTTCAAGTGCGGTAAAATGTATGTTTAAGGTAAGGCAGGGGGCGGGTGATGATGTATCAGGAAGAGGGGCAGGTGAAGCTGAGGCGGCAGGAGAGCAAGCGGGCCATAGCCCTGGCGATGCAGGGGCGGTGGCAGGAGGCGGTAGCGGCCAACGAGGCGATAATAAGCAATTTCCCCAATGATATTGATGCCTGTAATCGCTTGGGCAGGGCCTATATGGAGCTGGAGGAATATTCCCGCTCGAAGGAGGCTTACGGAAAAGCCCTGGAGCTTGACCGTTATAATACCATTGCCAGAAAAAACCTCCGCCGTTTGTCTTATCTGAGCCAGGCTCTGCCTGGCTCAAAGGGTGAAGCTCGCAAGGTTGAGCCGCAGCACTTTATTAGAGAAACTGGCAAGGCGGGAGTGGTCAACCTTTATCGTCTGGCGCCAAGGGAGGTGCGGGCTGGAATAGTAGCCGGTGATGAGGTCTGCTTAAAGATTGCCGAGTCCAATCTGGCGGTGGAAAGCAATCGTGGTGAATATCTGGGTCAGGTTGACCCCAGGCACGGGCAGCGGCTGGTTAAACTGATGGCGGGGGGTAATAAATATACCGGCGCCGTCACCAGCTCAACTGAAGACGCAATGTCGGTAATTATTAGAGAGGTATATCAGGGCCCCTCTCAGGTAGGTCGGCTCTCCTTCCCGGCGAAAGGACCGGAGAGCTTCCGGCCCTATGTCAGCGAAAGGATATTCAGCTTCGAACCGGAATACGATGAGGTGCTTCTTGATGAGTTTGCTGATATTGAGCAGATAAAGACCGATAGTGAAGAAGAAGAGGAGGTTTGAGCCGATATGGTATTAGGCGCAACTAAACCAGTAGATATCGAAGAGGAGATGAGAAGCTCCTATCTTGACTACGCTATGAGCGTTATTGTTTCTCGTGCTTTGCCCGATGTGCGGGACGGGTTAAAGCCGGTGCACCGGCGTATTCTCTATGCCATGCAAGGTCTGGGGCTTGTCCCTCACAGCCCTCATAGGAAGAGTGCCCGCATTGTGGGTGAGGTGCTGGGTAAGTACCATCCCCATGGTGATTCCTCTGTTTATGATGCGATGGTACGCATGGCACAGGATTTCTCTATGAGGTGTGTCCTGGTTGACGGGCAGGGCAATTTCGGCAGTATGGATAATGACCCTCCGGCGGCGATGCGTTATACCGAAGCGCGCCTGACCCCGATTGCCGAGCAGATGCTGGCTGATATTGATAAGGATACCGTTGATTTCATGCCCAACTTTGATGATAGCCTTACCGAGCCGGTGGTCCTGCCCACCCGCTTGCCTAACCTCCTGGTTAACGGCAGCTCTGGAATTGCGGTAGGGATGGCAACCAGCATTCCGCCTCATAACCTGGGTGAGGTGTGCGATGCGATCTCCTATCTTATCGATAGTCCTGAAGCCACGGTTGATGAGCTTACCCAGTTTATTAAGGGGCCCGATTTCCCCACCGGCGGCATTATAAAAGGCCAGGAAGGGATTAAGAGCGCCTATGCTACCGGGCGCGGCAAGGTGGTGGTCCGGGCCAGGGCTCATCTGGAGGCCATCTCCGGCAGCGGGCGTCATCAGATAGTGGTTACCGAGCTTCCGTATCAGACAAATAAGGCGGGTCTCGTGGAGAGGATGGCGGGGCTGGTCAGGGAGAAGAGAATCACGGGCATCAGTGAGCTGCGCGATGAGTCGGACCGGCAGGGGATGCGTGTCGTTATCGAGCTAAAGAGAGAGGCGCAACCGGAAAGGGTGTTGAATAGCCTGTATAAGTATACCGCAATGCAGTCGGCCTTTTTTGTTAATATGCTGGCTCTGGTTGACGGGCAGCCCCGGATAATTAGCCTCAAACAGGCGCTTCGATATTACATCGATTTTCGCCGTGAGGTTATTACACGGCGCTCCCGGTTTGAGCTTAAAGGGGCTAGAGCGAGGGCTCACATTCTGGAAGGGCTTAAGATTGCCCTGGACCACATAGATGAGGTGATTAGCACTATCCGTAAGTCGCCAACTGCTGAAGCGGCTCGCCAGAACCTTATGAGCGGCTTTGGCTTATCTCAGGCGCAGGCGCAGGCAATCCTTGATATGCAGTTGCGCCGCCTGGCAGGCCTGGAGCGAAAAAAGGTAGCTGACGAGTATGCCGAGGTAGTAAAGACCATTGCTTACCTGGAAGACCTTCTGGCTAACCCCAAGCGAATTCTGCTCTTGATAAAGGGAGAGGCGGCTGAGCTGAAGTCTGGCTACGGTGACCCGAGGCGAAGTGAGATAAGTGAAGAAGAGGTGACCGAATTCCGGGTGGAAGACCTTGTCCCTCATCAAAGGGTGGTGGTAACCCTGAGTACCCGGGGGTTTATTAAGAGGGTGCTATCGCATAGTTACAAGCCGCAGCACCGTGGCGGCCGGGGTATCACTGGTATGAGAACCAGGGAGGAAGATGGCGTGAGGCTCCTGGTGGGGGCTGATACTCATGATAACCGCTTTTTCTTTACCAATCGAGGCAGGGTATTTCGTCTCAAGTGCCATGAAATCCCCTCTGATAGTTCCCGGGTGGCTAAGGGAATGGCGATAATTAACCTCATTCCGGTTGCCAGTGATGAGCGGATCACGGCGATGGTAGCGGTGACCGGCCCGGGGTCAGGGGACTACCTGCTGATGGCGACCAAGTGCGGCGAGATAAAAAAGACGGCGGTGGATAAATTTGCCGTGGTGCGCAGCAGCGGGCTCATCGCCATGGACCTGGCGGCGGGAGACGAACTGGTAGCGGCATGTCTGGGTAATGACGAAGATGATGTCATCCTGGTTAGCGGAAAGGGGCAGTCAATCCGTTTCGCGGTGTCCCGGTTAAGGGCTGCCTCCAGGACCAGCGGGGGCGTGTGCGGTATCCGTCTGGCGAAGGATGACCAGACAGTCAGCATGAACATTGCCCGCCCGGACGCCTTCCTGTTGACCGTGACCACCGGCGGCTTTGGCAAGCTCACCCCGGTTGGTGATTATCCGCGGCAGCGCCGGGGTGGCAGCGGGGTCCGGACTTTTAAGATTGTCGAGAAGACAGGTGACATCGCTGGTGCCAGGGTCGTTTCACTATCCGAGCAGCTGATGATAATATCGGCTGATGGCATCGTTATCCGTACTCCGGTGAAGGAAGAAGACTCAAGGCAGGGGGTCACCGTTCAGGGCAGAAGCACTCAGGGGGTGAGGCTGATGAGGCTCGACTCTGGTGATAGGGTGGTGGCGGTCACCTGCTTTGATGGAGAGAAGAGTGGTGAGGGGTAGAAGGACGAAGAAAGGGGCTGAATAATGGGCGTACCCGGTTTATCTCTGGAAGGTAAGCTGGCTATTGTTACCGGCGGCAGGCGCGGCATAGGCAGGGCTATTGCCCTGGCAATGGCTGAAGCGGGGGCTGATGTGGCCCTGTGTGACCGGGTGACCGATGACGGTGAACTGGCGGCAGTGGCTGAAGAGATTCAAAGGCTTGGCCGGCGTGCGCTGGCCGTTAAGGCGGATGTTACCCGCAAGGCTGATGTCGATAATCTGGTGCAGGTGGTGATGGGAGAATTCGGCACCATTGATATCCTGGTAAACAATGTCGCAATGAATATCATGGCGCCGCTGCTTGAGCTTGGTGAAGACGGCTGGGACAAGGTGATTAATACTGACCTGAAGGGGTACTACCTGTGCTGTCAGGCGGCAGGCAGGAAAATGGTTGACCGGAAAGGGGGTCGCATTATAAATATAGCCTCCACCGCAGCCATGAAGGCGGCCCCCGGGATGGGGGCTTACTGTATTGCCAAGGCGGGAGTGGTCATGCTTACCCGGGTGCTGGCCCTGGAACTGGCTCAATATAATATCCAGGTTAATGCTATCGCCCCTTATATGGTCAGGACAAAGTTCAGCCAGCCACTGTGGAGTGATGCTCGAACCCTGGAGCGGATTGAGGCTGAGATACCATTGGGGCGTCTGGCGGAGACAAAAGACGTTATCGGGGCGGTCCTCTTTCTGGCCTCTGATGCTTCCGGCTATATCACCGGGCATACTATCGTGGTTGATGGCGGCTTGAGTGCTTGAGCGTTAGCTTCTGCTGGCAGGATGGTTGCCAGCGCTCCAGCCCGCACGCATTGCAGTTCCCGTACCGGCAGTCAGTGGTTATTTTACCATTCATTGCCCGCTCGAATTCCTGTTTGAGGAAAGCCTGAGTTACCCCGACATCGATATGCGCCCAGGGCATGACTTCGTCTAAGGAGCGCTGGCGCCGGGCGTAGAAACCGGGGGTTAGCCCGGCTTCACTAAAGGCACGGGCCCAGTTTTCGTATTTAAAGCACTCATCCCAGGCATCGAAGGTCGAGCCCAGCTCCCAGGCGCGGTGGATAACCCTGCCCAGCCGCCTGTCGCCGCGGGAGAGTGCCGCCTCAAGCAGGCTTACCTTTGGCTCCGACCAGGACAGTTTTACCCCTTTGCCGGGCAGTCCCGATCTGAGAAGGCCGCACCTGGCGGCAAGCTCCGTTTCGCTTTCCTGGGCTACCCACTGGAACGGGGTATGCGGCTTAGGGATGAAAGTTGACAGGCTCACTCTTAGCTGGGGCCTCCTTCCCCTGGCCCCCAGGGAGCGAATTTTGCCTATCAGGTGAGCAATGTCATCAACATCGGCCCTGGTCTCGGTGGGCAGGCCGAGCATGAAGTATAACTTGAGGGCAGTCCATCCCCGTTCAAAGGCAGCGGCGGCTGTGCTCAGGATTTCGTCATCGGTGATGGTCTTGTTGATGACCTGCCGCAGCCTTTCACTTCCTGCCTCGGGGGCGAAGGTGAGGCCGGGCTTTTTCCCCGTGGAGATAGAGTCCAGCAGCTCTACGGAAAAACTATCAATGCGCAGACTGGGTAGTGACAGGGCAAGGTTATGGTAGTGGTGGTGCAGACCGGTTACCAGCCGGTCAATGCCGGGGTAGTCACAGGTGTTCAGTGAGAGCAGGGACACGGTGTCATAGCCGCAGCCGGTGATGAGTTCCCCCACTGCCTGCGTTATCTCGTCGGGGGAGCGCTCCCGTACCGGGCGGTAGATAATCCCTGCCTGGCAGAAGCGGCAACCACGGCTGCAGCCCCGCTGAATCTCAACGGCTCCCCGGTCGTGGACTATCTCGATGTAGGGTACTACCGGTCGGGTGACCGGTGGGGGAAGTTTGGTTACTATCTGCCGCTCGATGGTGGGTTTAGCCTGGGCTACGGTTGGCGTAATGCTTTTAAGAAGGCCATCTGGCTGGTATTCTGCATGGTACAGGCTGGGGACATAGATGCCGGGGATAGTAGCCGCCTGCTGAAGCAGCTCCTTTTTGGGGGCTCCTCTGCCCTGGTGTTTCCAGCTTCGAAAGCTGCTCAGCAGCTCAGCTAGCGACTCCTCGCCCTCGCCGATGACAAACAGGTCGATGAAGTCGGCCATAGGCTCCGGATTGAGGGCACAGCTGCCGCCGGCTATTATTAAGGGATGGGAGTCATTCCTTTCCGAAGCGAGGACGGGGATTTGAGCCAGCCTGAGCATGTTCAGGACATTGGTGTAGGTAAGTTCATAGCCCAGGGAGAAGCCAACAATATCAAAGTCCTTCAGCGGGTGCCCTGACTCAAGGCTGGAGAGAGGAATCCCTGCCTGGTGCATGACTGCTTCCATATCTACCCAGGGGGCAAAGACCCTTTCGGCGAGAACATCGGGCTGGCTGTTACAGAGTTCGTAGAGGATAGGCAGGGCAACGTTGGACATGCCTATTTCATACAAATCAGGGTAGCTGAGGACAATGCGGATAAAGGTCCTCTCCCAGTCCTTGAGCACCGCATTCCACTCGCCGCCGCTGTAACGGCCGGGCCTGGTGACCTGGCGCAGGATATTATCAGGATTGGTCAAATTTGCTGCCTCCAGGTTGACTATTATAGACTGTGGGCCTGCCGGGGTGCAAACTGGAATTTGACAAAAGATGGGGGAGTGATATAATGAAATGTTTGACGAGTCTAACAATTTAAGAATACGGTGAAACTTCCCGGGAACAGGCGGTAGAGTTCTCGGGAAGCCGGTTAGCGTTAGTGATAAGGAAAGGAAGATGATTTATGCCCCATGGAAAGCAAATGACTCTGGCTCAAATGCAGTCGGGACAGAGTAGTGTCGTGATTCAGATTCAAGGCGGACATGGCGTGGTCAGGCGTCTCAATGCTCTCGGCATTGTGCCGGGTAAGCGAATAACCAAGATTAGTTCTATGCTTATGCGAGGGCCGGTGACGGTTGAGGTGGATAGGGTCCGGATAGCTATCGGTTTCGGTATGGTCGGTAAGATAATGGTCGAGGTGATTTAACCAGGACGATGAAGATACTCCTGATGGGCAATCCCAATGTGGGCAAGAGTGTCATCTTCTCCCGTCTGACGGGGGTGCGGGTAACGGTTTCTAATTATCCGGGCACGACAATAAGCTACACCCGGGGATTTATGAAGCTGGGGGAGGAGACGGCTGAGGTTATTGATGTGCCCGGTACCTATACCCTGGAGCCGAGCTCGGAAGCCGAGGAGATTGCCCTGCGAATGCTTGATAGCGGAGATATCGTCATCAATGTAGTTAATGCGATTAACCTGGAGAGGAACCTTTATTTGACCCTGCAGCTGCTGGAGAGAGGTATCCCGGTAGTTGTTGCCTTAAACCTGTGGGATGACACCAGGCATCGTGGAGTCCACATTGACCTGGACAAACTGAGGGAACTTCTGGGGGTGCCGGTTACTCCCACTGTAGCGGTGACCGGTGAGGGGATAAAAGAACTGGCGGAGAGCATCCCCCTGGCTACCTCACCGGGTGCTCCGGGACGTAGCCGTGATGAGCGCTGGGCTACGGTTGGCAGTATTATCGACCGGGTGCAGCGTATTACCCATCGCCACCACAGGTGGTTTGAGCGTCTGGAGGACGCCAGTGTGAAGCCGTTAACCGGCGGTATTATCGCGCTGGGGGTCCTGGCCGGTGCCTTTTTCCTTATCCGTTTCATTGGCGAGGGCTTAATTGGCTATGTGCTTGACCCCTTGTTTAACTACCTGTGGGCGCCGGTGGTATTGAAGTTAAGCAGCCTCATGGGGGGTGGTGGTTTTCTCCACGATGTTGTGGTCGGGAGAGTAATCGGTGGGGAAATAAACTTCGTTGAGTCCTTCGGTCTCCTTTCCAGTGGACTCTATGTCCCTTTTGCCATGGTCCTGCCCTATATTATCTCCTTCTACCTGGTACTGGGTCTGCTTGAAGATACAGGATACCTGCCGCGTCTGGCGGTGTTGATGGATACTGTTATGCACCGTCTCGGACTGCACGGGTATGCTATCATTCCCACCCTGCTCGGGCTCGGCTGCAACGTGCCGGCGGTCCTGGCTACCCGTATTCTGGAAAGCAAGAGGGAAAGGCTTATTGCCGCTACCCTGATATCTATTGCGGTGCCCTGTGCTGCCCTGCAGGCGATGATTTTCGGCCTGGTTGGTCAGCATGGAGGGCAGTATGTCGCTATTGTCTACGGGACACTATTTGTGGTCTGGATTATCCTGGGGGTTATCTTAAACCGTGTGGTGAGAGGGTTCAGCCCTGAACTGCTGATTGAGATACCGCCCTATCGTTTGCCGCAATGGCGGACCGTGCTGCAAAAGCTGTGGATGAGGACCTATGGCTTCCTGGCGGAGGCTATCCCCATCATTCTAGGTGCCGTTGTGGTAATCAATGTCCTCTAGTTCTTTGGCGTGTTTGATGCGATCGCTAATTTTACGGCGCCGGTAGTATCCGGTCTTCTCGGGCTGCCCCGGGAGGCAGTCACCGCTTTAGTCATCGGCTTTCTGCGTAAGGATGTGGCACTGGGGATGCTGGCTCCTCTGGCACTAAGTGCCAAGCAGCTGGTAGTGGGTAGCGTCGTTCTGGCGATGTTCTTTCCGTGTATTGCGACCTTTGTCGTTCTCCTGAGGGAGTTGGGGGTGGTGAATATGATTAAAGCCGCCGGGATAATGATTGCGGCGGCCTTAATCACCGGGGGGATACTGAACCTGGTTTTATAATTCCCTTTCTCACGCCAGGCTTTTCTGTACCTTATCTTTCATTATCAAGAACGCTGCGGAGATTTAACCTTCGAGCTTCCGCGCTAGTTCGAAGCCTTTCTGGAAAGCTGACTCCATAAGGTCTTTATCTTTGGCTACAGCACCCCGGTCAAAGAAACCCATTGCGGGGAGCTCGCAAGTTATTTCATACCCCAGGGCCTCAAGTGGTCTCCGCATTGCTTCCAGTGTATATCCCATATCTGAGATGTCCACTTGCTCACCGACGGTAAAGACTATGCCCTTACGGCCCTGATCCTCAAGATGGCTTGACCATTGTCGTGGCCGGTCATCGGTAAAATTATAG
>JAUWPF010000050.1 GCA_030611745.1 Chloroflexota bacterium
CCCCTTACCATGGTCTGCGCCTTCACCTTTCTGGCAAAGTCAACGGTGAGGCCATTAAAGGACTGCACCTCAACATTGGGCAGATGGGCTACTGCCTTCTCTGCCAGTCCCACTCTCTCTTCAGTAGTGAAGAGAAGATGCTTGCTGGGGGTTTCATAGACCCCGATGATAAGCCTTTCAAAGAGCCTGGCGGCTCTGGTGGCGATATCAATATGCCCGTTGGTTATTGGGTCAAAGCTGCCCGGGTAAATAGCAACAGTCAAGACTTAGCCTCCTTCCGGTACACTGCAATACAGCTGTCACCGTGGCGACGGTGTTTAGTGAGATTCAGGGTACCATAGGTTGGATTTAACTGGAGGTGAGGGGAGTGGGTTACCACCACGACAGAGTTTGCCCCGATGAGCCTGGAGGTTGCCAGTTGTGATACCAGATTACCTATCGACGGGTCAGAGTAAGGAGGGTCCATCAGTACTATACTATACTCCTTATTAAGAAAGGAAAGAGCCTTGCCTGCGCTACAGCAATAGATATGAGCGCTGGCGGCAAGTTTTGTCTTTTCCAAATTCTGCTTAATTATAGCACAACACCGTGGTTCGCGGTCAACAAAGTCGACCCAGCCGGCGCCGCGGCTTAGTGCCTCGATACCCAGAGCCCCGCTGCCGGAGAATAAATCAAGCACCTGTGACCAGTCGTCGGTGGTGGTTTCAAGAATGGAAAAGATTGCTCCCCGCACCAGGTCTGTCGCCGGACGGGTGGGGGTTCCTTTTGGTACTTTGAGCTGGTGTCCCTTTGCTTTGCCGGCAATAACTCGCATTCTGTCTATCGGTCGATTGCTACTAGATACTGGATGGATAGTAGCTAATTTAATATGGTGTTGTCAAATATTTGGGTCAATTTCTGGCACTCATTCCTGTGCTGGTGGTGCCGGGTTCTGGCTATAAACTCCCTTGCCTGGGAATGTGGGCCGTGGTATATTTATAGCAATCTTTTGTACATGCTGATGCAGGGAGGCTGGGGAGTTGCTGGCAAACTACGGTTATATTGGTTTATTTCTGGTAGTTGCCATTTTTTTTGCTGCTACCACCATTCTTCTCCCCGTCGCTCTCAGGTTTCTTAAGATTGTCCCCCGAAAGCCAAACCCGGCTAAAAGCTCTGCCTATGAGTGCGGCATGGAGACCATTGGCAGGACGTGGGTTCAGTTTAATTTCCGCTATTATTTCTATGCCCTCGTGTTTTTAGCTCTCGATGTGATGGTGGTCTTTCTCTATCCGTGGGCGGTTGAACTCAGGGGCCTGGGGTATTCTGGATTTGTTGGCATCCTCGTCTTTATTCTCATTATAGCTGTCGGCTATTTCTATGCCTGGAAGAAGGGGGTTCTGGAGTGGAAATAGAGGAGCGGGCGGGGCTGTATATTTATTCGGATACCCAGCTTGATAAAGAGGAGGGTGAGAGGATAGAGGCGCTGAAAGCCAGTTCCCAACAGCCTCTTCCTGACCCTGACCGCTGGCTGGACGAGGAACTCCGACGCCATATCCTGTTAACTTCAGTTGATGCGGTGCTTAACTGGGCACGGCGTTCTTCACTGTGGCCGGTGGTTTGTTTCCCGGCTTGCTGTGCCTTCGAGTTTATCACCACCGCCGCCTCTCGTTTTGATATTTCTCGCTTTGGCATGGAAGTCATCCGCGGCTCACCGCGCCAGGCTGACTTGATGATTACCGCCGGGACGTTAACCTGGAAGATGGCGCCCCAGGTCAGGCGAATCTATGACCAGATGGCGGAGCCGAAATGGGTGATTGCGATGGGGGCATGTGCCATCAGCGGCGGTATTTTTGCCTCGTCATACAGTGTGGTCCCGGGATATAGCCGCATCATTCCGGTTGATGTCTATGTGCCTGGCTGCCCGCCGCGCCCCGAGGCCTTACTTTATGGCATAAAGTTGATGCAGGATAAGATAGCTAAAAGAAGCATTATTACCGAGGTTTAGGTAATGACAGTAGCCCTTTCCGGCGGCGAAATAGCCGCCAGACTAGAGGAACGGTTCCCCGGGAGCGTTGTAGAGTCCGGTCAGGATAGCCTGCTGGTGAAGAGCGAGTCCCTGCGGGCGGCGGCTGGCTTCTTAAAGACGGCACCCGGCCTTGAGTTTGATTACCTTACCGCAATTACCGGTGTTGATTATTATGACTACTTCGAGGTGGTCTATCAGCTGACTTCAATAAGGCATAACCACAGCCTGGTGGTGAAGGCCCGGTGTTACGGTCGGGATAATCCCGCACTGCCCTCGGTGGTCGGCCTGTGGAAGGGTGCCGATTTCCAGGAACGGGAGATTTATGACCTGATGGGAATCCGTTTTGAGGGACACCCTAACCTCAAGCGCATTGTTCTCTGGGATGGGTTTACCGGATATCCCCTGCGCAAGGACTATCTGTAATGGTAATTAAAACCGAACCCTTTGTGGTCAATATCGGGCCGGCGCATCCCAGCACCCACGGGGTGTTCCGGATGCGGGCGACCCTTGACGGGGAAGTCGTTCTTGATATCGAGCCGGTCTTTGGATACCTGCACCGCGGTATCGAGAAGCTGGCGGAGGAGCGCACCTATACTCAAATTATTCCCCTTACCGATAGGCTGGATTACTTAGCTTCAATGAGTAATAATCTGGCTTATGTCCTGGCAGTGGAGAAGCTGGCGGGAATCGCCGTCCCGGAGCGGGCGGAGTACCTGCGGGTGATAATGGCGGAACTGCAGCGCATCGCCAGCCACCTGATAGGTGTTGGTGCTTTCTTAAATGATTGCGGCGCCTTTATGACTCCCATCCTGTATATGATACGGGAAAGGGAAAAGATTCTGGATTTATTTGAGATGGTCTGTGGTCAGCGGCTTACCTATAACTATATGCGTATCGGCGGGGTAAGCCACGACATTCCTGAGGAGTTTCTACCTGCCCTCAAGAAATTTGTTGATAGTATGCCTGGCTTTATTGATGAATATGACCAGCTTCTTAAAGAGAATGAGATACTGCTGGCCCGGAGCAAGGGAGTGGGTATCCTTTCCCGGGAGCAGGCGATTAATATTTCCGCCAGCGGTCCGGTGCTGCGTGCCAGCGGGGTTAAGTGGGACATTCGTAAAGTGGACCCCTACTCCATTTATGACCGTTTTGGGTTTGAGGTACCAACCGGCAGTGCCGGTGACTGCTATGACCGCTACCGGGTCAGGGTTGAAGAGATGCGGCAGAGTGTACGTATCTTGAAGCAGGCGGTGGAGAAGCTGCCTGCGGGTGAGGTGAGGAGTGAGGTATCTCATTTAGTCCGCCCGCCGGCGGGTGAAGCCTACGGGCATATTGAGGCGCCCAGGGGTGAACTGGGGTTCTATCTGGTGTCGGATAACTCTATTGCTCCCTACCGTTTCCACGTTCGGGCGCCGAGCCTGCTTAACCTGACTGCCCTCCGTGAGATGGTGGTCGGCTGGAAGGTGGCGGATGTTTTAGCCATCTTCGGCAGCATTGATATCTGTATGGGTGAGGCTGATAGATAGTGTCACTATTTGACCCGGGTCTTAATTTATCTGCTTACTATCCGGGGACCCTGCCCCCTGAGTGGCCCGGGGGATACTGGATTCACTGGGGGGTGTTTGTCGTCATTATCCTGGCTTTTGTGCTGCTGATGGCGATGGGATTTATCTGGCTTGAACGCAGGGAAGTGGGGCGTTTTCAGGCACGGCTGGGCCCCAACCGGGTCGGCCCCTTCGGTGTTTTGCAGCCGGTAGCCGATGCTATCAAGGTACTAACTAAAGAGGACATTATCCCGGCTAAGGGGGATAAGCTGGTTTACTGGCTGGCGCCGGTGGTTGCCTTTGTCCCGGTGCTGATGGTCTTTGCGGTGGTGCCGTTTCAGGATGGAGCGCTGCTGGCCGACCTCAATATTGGCATCCTCTACGTGGTGGCAATTAGCTCGGTAAGCGTCGTCGGGGTATTTATGGCGGGCTGGTCTTCCAATAACAAATACTCACTTTTAGGTGCAATGCGGGCTGTCTCGCAGCTGGTAAGCTATGAAATTCCGCTGGGGCTGTCTATTCTCGGCGTGGTGGTGCTTGCCGGCTCTCTATCACTGAACAGCATTGTGGAAGCGCAGCATATTCCCTTTATTTTGCTCCAGCCGCTGGGGTTTCTTATTTATATGGCGGCGGCGGCAGCGGAGATTAACCGTACTCCCTTTGACCTTCTGGAGGCTGACTCGGAGATTGTGGCGGGCTTTCACACGGAGTACTCCGGGATGAAGTTTGCCCTCTTTTACCTGGTGGAATATTGTGAAGTCCTGGCGGTCTCGGTGATAGTTACTACCCTTTTCCTGGCGGGCTGGAAGGGGCCGCTCCTGCCCCCCCTCCTCTGGTTTTTGATTAAGGTCTTCGGGGTGTTCACCGTTATCGTCTGGGTAAGGGCGACGGTGCCCCGTCTCAGGGTAGACCAGGTAATGGCATTTGCCTGGAAGTGCCTCTTGCCGCTGGCGCTAATAAATTTGCTTATCACCGGTATCCAGGTTCTGGTCTGGCCGGAGGTACTACCCTGGGCAGTGGTATTCTTGAACCTGGCGATAATGGTCGTATTAATATTGCTGTGGTCTAAATTCTTCAAGCTGGGAGGGGGACGGGTTGAAGTTTGAAAGATACGGGGCAGGTATCGCCAAAGGGATGGTGGTAACCTTAAAGCACCTGTTCCGCCACCCGGTAACCACTCAGTATCCCGAGGAGAGGCTCACCGTCTCACGGCGGACCCGGGGTAATGAGCTTATCTGGGATAGAGAGCGGTGCACCGGTTGCGCCACCTGTGCCAAGAGCTGCCCCCAGGGTGCTATCAGGATTGTAACCTCCCGGGGGGAGGAGAATGACTATATAGTTGAGGAGTTTAGAGTAGACAGCGGCTACTGTATCTTCTGCGGCCTGTGCGTGGAGTCCTGTCCCTATGAGGCATTGTTTATGGGTTATGGCTACGAGCGGGCCAGATACCGGAGGCGGGAACTGGTGCTGAATAAGGAGGAGTTGCTTACCTCAGAGAAGAAGCAGCCCAGCGGCTATGCCCGGCCTAAGGTTGAGGCAGCCCTGCCCCCGCAGACCCTCCTCCTGGATAGGGATGGGGTGAAGAAGTAATGGGTCTGGTTATTGCCTTCTGGGTACTGGCTGTCGTAGGGATAGCGGCCGCTTTAGCCGTCGTTCTGCTTCGCGATATTTTCCGGGCCGCCCTCTCGCTGGTCCTCTGTTTTCTGGCGGTAGCGGGAATTTATGTTACCCTGAGCGCTGACTTTCTGGCGGCGGTACAGGTTCTGATTTATGTTGGCGCGATATCAGTGCTGATTATTCTGGCTATCATGCTGACCAGGGAGGTTAAGCGAGGCAGCCCTTCGGGCAGGCTGCGGGTTCCGGCTTTAGTGGTGGCGATACTGTTTCTGGGAACAGTGGTCTTTGCCCTGGTAAATACCTCCTGGCGGATTAGTAGCGTCTCGCCCCTGGTGCCAACCACTGCCGCTATTGGCGGCAGTCTTTTTGGCGAGGGCGGTTTTATCTTGCCGGTGGAGATTGCGGCCGTCCTGTTGCTGGCTGCTGTCGTGGGGGCTATCGTTCTGGTGAGGGAGAAATAGGTTATGGCTATCGGCCTGGAGCATTACCTGGTACTGTCAGCCCTCCTGTTCTCTATCGGGCTGTACGGGGCTTTTGCGAAACGCAATGCCATCGCCATCCTGATGTCTATCGAGCTTATGCTCAATGGGGTGAATATTGCCATGGTCGCCTTCTCCCGCTACATTGTCCCGCTGATGCTCACGGGGCAGGTTTTCGCCATCTTTGTTATGGTGGTGGCGGCGGCTGAGACAGCGGTAGGGCTGGCGATAGTAATCACTATCTACCGGGAGCGTGAGACGATAGATGCTACCAGGATTAATTTGCTGAAGTGGTGATTTTAGGATGTGGGTAGAGGTTAAGAGGGTACCGAACTTGATGCTGGCAGAGATGTGGAAGGAGCTCTTCGAGGGGGAAGGGGTGCCGGCCCGTATCCTGCCGGTTTCAGGCCTGCCTGAAGGTCGAGAGCTTGATACCTATCGCGTCCTGGTGCCCAAAGATAGGGGGCATGTTATAGAGGAGATATTGAGGAAGCTCTAATGCCGCATGAATTAATCTGGCTTATATTTCTGCTGCCGCTTTTTTCATTCGCAGTAATATCTTTCTTTGTGAGACCCTTTATCAGGCGGGAGTCAAAGATTGCGGGTTATATTACTATTGCTGCTATCGCTGGTTCTTTAGTGCTGTCTATCTGGACACTGCAGGCAGTGATGGCGGCGCCCTCTCGTGAGCTGGTGGTACCTGATATTAGCTGGTTGGTTATCGAGGGTGGAGTTAGCATTCACCTGGGACTGATGGTGGACTCACTAGCGGCGGTGATGCTTGTTGTCGTTACCATAGTCAGCCTGATGGTGCAGATTTATTCCCAGGGCTATATGGATGGTGACCCGGGTTATCACCGCTACTTTGCCTTTATGTCGCTGTTCACCGCCTCAATGCTGGGCCTGGTGCTGGCGGACAATTTACTTTTCCTCTTTGTTTTCTGGGAGCTGGTGGGGCTGTGTTCCTACCTGCTCATCGGTTTCTGGTTCCACCGCCCCCTGGCGGCCGATGCTGCCAAGAAGGCGTTTATTGTTACCCGGCTTGGTGATTTCGGCTTTCTGGCGGCTATCCTGGCACTTTATTATAATACCGGCACCTTTGATATTGCCGAGCTTCACGGCCTGGCGATAGCGGGAACCCTGGCGGGTACCACTCTTACCTGGGCAGCTATCGGTATCTTTTCCGGTGCCGTCGGCAAGTCAGCCCAGTTCCCCCTCCATGTATGGCTGCCCGATGCGATGGAGGGTCCGACTCCGGTCAGTGCTCTTATCCATTCTGCCACGATGGTGTCAGCCGGAGTCTTTCTGGTGGCGCGTACTTATCCCCTCTTTGCACATTCGGCGGAGGCGTTAGCCACGGTTGCCATCATCGGCGGTTTTACCGCCATCTTCGCCGCTACGAGGGGGCTGGTGATGACTGATATCAAGCGGGTCCTGGCCTATTCCACCATCAGCCAGCTGGGCTATAT
>JAUWPF010000003.1 GCA_030611745.1 Chloroflexota bacterium
TGGGAGTAGCCATCAATAATCAGGTGCATTGAAACCTCCTTGCCGTAACGTGATGTTACCACATCCTACCTGCTATCAGTCAAGACAACAGCCAGCGCCACCTCAGCCGCCCGCTTTCCTGAAAGAAGCATACCCCCAAAGGTAGGTCCCATGCGGGGCAACCCATAGACACTGGCCACCGCCATGCCGGTCACAATCAGCCCCGGGTAGACCTCTCCGGTGTGCTCCACCACCGCCTCCTCCGATTCCTCAATCCACAGTGCTCCTTCACCAGCCAGTTTAAGCATCCCGCGTCGCTCCAGTTTCCTTGCTACAGAGGCATCATGACCAGTGGCATCAATTATCACCTTTGTTTCCAGGGGTACAGGGTCCAGAGCCGCAATCTCCCGGGGTAAATAGGCAATAGGACTCCAGTTAATTACTGCTCCAGCTACCCTCTTATCCTCTCTTATTACCAGGTCTTCAAGTAAAATCAGGTTAAAAAACTTGACCCCGCTGTCACCGGCAGCCCCGATGAGCTTGGAGCAGGCGTGAGGGGCATCAGCCACATATAAGCCCTCACCAGCCCTGGAGTAAGGCACCCCCAGTTCGTCAAGGACCTCCTGAGCCGGCTCTCGCAGGGTAAACTTGTTCATAAAGAAGCCGCCTGCCCAGAAGCCACCACCCAGATAATTGTTCCTCTCTATTATTATCACCTTGAGCCCCGCCTTACCCAGCTCCTTGCCTGCCATGAGCCCGCTGGGTCCACCGCCGACAATGATAACATCGCTTGAGACGTACTCCTCGAACTGGCGTAAGAAGCTATTTACAATCGCCCTGGTTATTTCCCCTTCTGTCACCGGGTGGAATAGCGGCATTTCATTTCTCCTCTCTATAAACTAGCACCTGGGCCCGAGATACCCAGGAACTTCTCCATTAATGCCATCGCGCAGTAGTCACCGCACATGCTGCATGCCGTCCCGACCGCAGCATGCTTGCTGTGAATCTGGCGCGAGTGCTCCGGGTCCAGAGAAAGCCTTGACTGCGCCTCCCAGTCAAGCTTCTTGCGTGCCACGGCCATCTCCCTGTCCCATTCTTTCGCCCCCTTCACCCCTTTAACAATGTCAGCGGCATGAGCGGCAATACGCGATGCAATTACCCCCTGTTTTACATCCTCAGGGTCAGGCAGGGAGAGGTGCTCGGCTGGTGTCACATAGCATAGAAAATCAGCCCCGGCAGCAGCGGCAATAGCTCCCCCGATAGCGCCGGTGATATGGTCATAGCCGGCGGCGACATCGGTCACCAGCGGGCCAAGCACGTAGAAAGGTGCTCCCTTGCAGATAGCTTTCTCTAATTGAACATTGGCCACAACCTGATTTAGCGGCAGGTGACCCGGCCCTTCTACCATTGCCTGAACCCCTGCTTTGTGTGCCCGTTCTACCAGCTCCCCGATAACAAGCAGTTCCTCTACCTGAGCCCGGTCGGTAGCATCAGCCAGGGAGCCGGGGCGCATGCCATCGCCAAGGCTCAGGGTAACATCAAACCGTCTGGCTATCTCCAGCAGGCGGTCATAATACTCATAAAGAGGGTTTTCGCGGTCGTTATGGAGCATCCAGCCGATTAGAAAAGCGCCGCCCCTGGATACCACGTCGGTCACCCTCCCCTGCTGCTTGAGTTGATTAACCGCCGACCGGGTCACCCCACAATGCACGGTTAAAAAATCAACCCCGTCCCGGGCATGTTCCTCAATCACGGAAAACAGTTCGTCAACCGTCATTTTGACAATGGCACCATGCCTGTCTATCGCCTCAATTCCTGCCTGGTAAATGGGCACCGTCCCTATGGCCAGCGGGCTGGCGCTAATAATAGCCTGCCGGATGGCCGGTATATCACCACCGGTAGACAGGTCCATAACCGTATCCGCCCCATAGCGAGCAGCTACCCGTAGCTTCTCCCGTTCCGTATCAATATTGCCAAAGTCAGATGAGGTGCCAATATTGGCATTGACCTTGGTCTTAAGCCCGCGACCGATACCGCAGGGGACAAGGCAGTCATGCCTGATATTAGCCGGGACCACTATTGTTCCATCAAGCAGACCCTGCTGGACAAATCCGGCTTCTACACCCTCATGCTGTGCCACTATCTCCATTGGTGGTGAGATAACACCCCGTCCTGCCAGTTCCAGTTGAGTCATGTCTGCCTCCACAAAATAAGACCGGGGGCTTCGGCAATATAACCATCAGACCCCCGGTCCAATCTACTGCCGCTTCCCTACGCTCGTATTACCGAGATCAGGTTCCCAGGGTTGGCATCAAATCGCCTCTCAGCCTTTGAGCACCCCTAGCGGTTAAATCTCTTAAATTTAGTCTAAATATAACATAGAATAGCCCAAAGCGCAACGGCCTAAAACTGCCCGGCAACTCCTCCTTCTCCTCAAGAACGAGGTATGGATAACCTGAACAATCCCTGCCTATGTTATGTAAAGTTTACTTCGCCGCTGTTTAGCTTTTCCACCCCCGGGTGATATAATTGGGGCAACAATCAGGAGACGGCCGTTACCATATGGAAAAGCTTAATTCCGGGGCCAAGAAGCTGGGTTTACAGCTTAATCCGGCACAGCTTGAGCAGTTCCACGTCTACTATCAAGAATTGACAGACTGGAACCGACGGGTAAACCTTACCACTATAACCTCTTATGAAGAGGTGCAGGTAAAGCATTTCCTCGACTCCCTCACGGTAACCCTGGCTTTTAGGCCACTGCTAACCGATGGCAATTTCATAGACGTTGGCGCTGGTGCCGGGATACCGGGGGTACCACTTAAGATTGCGCTACCTGAAATAAGGCTGGTGCTGGTTGAGGCTACCGCTAAAAAGGCAGTTTTCCTCCGCCACCTTAAAGATAAACTCAAGCTGGATAACGTGGAAATAGTGGTCGGTCGGGCTGAGGAGATTGGTCACCTTCCCCGGTACCGGGAGAAATTCGATGTGGTGCTTTCCCGGGCTGTTGCTCCCCTGCCCGCTCTTGCGGAGTTAACCCTCCCCTTCTGCGCTGTCGGCGGCAGCGTGATTGCCCAGAAAAAGGGAGACATTATCCGGGAACTACGCCGGGCGGATAAGTCAATCAGGATACTGGGCGGCAATCTACGAGAGATAAAGCACATTGGCCTGGAAGAATTTGCTGATGAGCGCTGCCTGGTAATCGTTGATAAAATATCGCCTACGCCCGAGCGTTACCCCCGTCGCTCTGGCATACCAGCGAAAAGACCGCTCGTGTAACATATACTCAAGGAAGTTGATAAACAATATAGACAATAGTAAAATACATTTACAGTAGTGATACGCCTGAGGGAGTAAGGAGTAGATATGGAAACCGGTACCTGGAAGGTTAAGGCGGGGCTGGCTCAGATGCTTAAGGGCGGCGTCATCATGGACGTGATTAACGCTGAGCAAGCCAGGATTGCTGAGGAAGCTGGTGCCTGCGCGGTAATGGCACTGGAGAGAGTCCCGGCTGATATCAGGGCAGCTGGCGGCGTGGCTCGCATGGCTGACCCGACGGTAATCGAATCTATTATGAAGACGGTCTCTGTTCCGGTAATGGCTAAATGCCGAATAGGACACTTCGTCGAGGCACAGGCGCTTGAGGCCCTGGGGGTGGACTTCATAGACGAGTCTGGGGTGCTTACCCCGGCTGACGAGAGCCACCATATCTGGAAAAGCGATTTTAAAATCCCCTTTGTCTGCGGTTGTCGTGACCTGGGTGAGGCGCTGCGCCGTATCGGCGAAGGGGCTGCCATGATCAGGACCAAGGGTGAAGCCGGCACCGGTAATATTGTAGAAGCCGTAAGGCACATGCGGGCAGTAATGGATGGCATTCGCAAACTGGCAAACATGCCCCAGGGTGAACTAATGGCGGCTGCCAAGGAAATGGGGGCTCCCTTCGAACTGGTCGCCGAGGTACATAACACAGGGAAGCTCCCGGTAGTTAACTTCGCTGCCGGCGGGATAGCCACCCCCGCCGATGCGGCACTGATGATGCAATTGGGCGTTGATGGTGTCTTTGTCGGCTCAGGTATCTTCAAGTCATCTAACCCCGAGAGCAGAGCCAGGGCTATTGTCAAGGCAACTACCCACTTCCAGGACGCCAGTATTATTGCAGATGTCTCCAAAAACCTGGGAGAAGCCATGCCCGGGCTGGATATAAAGCAAATCCCCGCTGAGGAACTGCTGGCATCTAGGGGATGGTAGATTAGCCTCCCTGGAGGACATTTTTGCAGAAGGTAATTGCTGACGACCTGGACACCCTGCTTGACATCCTGCCACCTCACGTTCGCCACCCGCTGCAGCAGCAAAAGGACATCAGTGAACTATTAGAGGTGGTCCTTGACCTGGGCCGTCCTCCCGAAGCACGCTTTCCCCGGCAGGAAGTAACCCTCGGTCCTGAAGAAGTCAGTGAGCTGGACATTGATTATGTAATCTCCCGCATCAGCAACTTCGGAGATGACAACCGGGCGGGAATTGAACGAACTCTACATCGCATTTCAGCCATTCGCAACCGTCAGGGACGTATCGTGGGGCTGACCTGTCGTGTCGGCAGAGCTATCTATGGCACGATGGAGGTTATCGCAGACCTGGTCAAGTCAGGCAAAAGCATCCTGCTCCTGGGCCGCCCCGGCGTAGGCAAAACAACCATGCTCCGTGAGGTAGCCAGGGTGCTGGCTGATGACTTTAAAAGACGGGTTATCGTTGTTGATACCTCAAATGAGATTGCCGGTGACGGTGATATTCCTCATCCCGCTATTGGACATGCGCGGCGAATGCAGGTAACCACTCCCACCAGACAACATGCGGTGATGATCGAAGCAGTGGAAAACCACATGCCTGAGGTAATCGTTATCGATGAAATTGGCACTGAGCTTGAAGCCCAGGCGGCACGAACCATTGCCGAACGTGGTGTTCAACTGGTAGGCACCGCCCACGGTAACACCCTGGAAAACCTGATGATGAACCCTACCCTATCCGACCTTATTGGTGGCATCCAGACGGTAACCCTGGGGGATGAAGAGGCAAAACGAAGGGGTACTCAGAAGTCAATTCTGGAGCGTATGTCGCTGCCCACCTTTGACATTGTGGTTGAAATCCAGGACTGGGACAGGGTGGCTATCCACCCCGATGTCAGTGAAGCGGTTGATGCTATTCTGCGTGGCCGGCCTGTCCCCACCGAGGTTCGCTGGCTGGATGATACGGGAAAAATAAGAGTAGAGAAGCAGTTGCCAGCCACCACCGAGAAGGCGGCCAGACCCAGGGCACCGGCAATGGGAACCAGGACATACAAGCTTTACCTCTTTGGTGTGAACCGGGGTCGGGTGGAACAGATAGCAAAGGAAGAAGAGCTTGGCCTGGAAATAGTGGACAATCTGAGTGATGCCAGCCTGTTTGTAATCTCCAAAAGTTACTATCGGCGAAGACCGCTAAAGGTCAGGGAGGCTGAAACGTCAGGCGTCCCCATTTATGTTCTCAAGAGCAATACCCCTCCTCAAATCAGGCAGATGCTGAACACTATCTATCCCCCTGCCAGCGCCAGTAACACCACCAGGGCTGACAGGTTCAGGCTTGCCTTGAGCGAGGCACAAGCCGCTATTCAGTTGATAAAGGATGGTGAGGTGACGGTGGAACTCAGTCCGCAGAGTGCCTACATCCGGCGCCTGCAGCACCTGATTGCCGAAAGAAATGCCCTGTCCTCACAAAGCACCGGCAAGGAGCCCAATAGAAGAGTGCGGATTTATAAAGAAGAGGCCAAGGCATAGAATTATGTCCTTGTTCATTGTCTTCGAGGGGGGGGAGGGCTCGGGTAAGAGCACCCAGGCAGGAGCCTTATATAAAAGGCTGGTAAAACTGGCTATTCCCGCCACCCTGACCCGTGAGCCTGGAGGTACTCCCCTGGGTAACAGGCTGGCTCGCTGGCTAAAGAGGACTCAGGATGAGGATATATCACCCCTGACCGAGTTACTGCTGTTCAATGCCTCCCGCCGTCAACTGGTGGAAGGAGTAATCGAACCCGGGATGAAAGAAGGGGAAACCGTTATCTGCGACCGTTATACTGACTCCACCACTGCCTATCAAGGCTATGGGCGAGGACTGGATTTAAACATGGTCAGGACAATTAACGACGCTGCCACCCGGGGATTAAAGCCTGACCTGGTGGTCCTTCTGGATATACCGGCAGAAAAAGGGCTTGCCCGCAAAGAGGCAAGGAAGCATGACCGCTTCGAGCAGGAGGATATCGCCTTCCATCAGCGGGTAAGGGAGGGCTACCTTGAACTGGCAGCCAGTGCACCGCAGCGATGGCTGGTAGTAGCTGCTACCCTGCCGCGGGTCAAGATAGGTAAAATTATCTGGGAAAGGGTTAGACGCTTACTTCCCAGCAGGGCTTAAATCGTGAGTAGGAAACGAGTAATGGTGGCAATGAGTGGTGTGGTGGACTCGTCAGTGGCAGCTGCCCTGCTAAAAGAAGCCGGGTATGAGGTCGGCGGCGTTTATCTCCGGCTGTGGCCAGACCACAGCCGGGAAGAAATTGTCAGGAACCTGGAGCATACCTGCCAGCTTTTGGACATACCATTACATAAGCTTAACCTTGAGGCTGATTTTCAACGGCTGGTTATCGATTACTTCTGCCAGGAGTATCACCTGGGACATACCCCAAACCCATGTATTGCCTGCAACCAGCACCTTAAATTCGGCCTCCTGCTTAAGTGGGTGCTGGAGACAGGGGCAGATTATCTGGCTACCGGGCATTACGCTCGAGTCAAGCGCTCGCCAGACGGTTACCAGCTGCTAAAAGCAATTGACCCGAATAAAGACCAGTCCTACTTCCTTTATACTCTGGGGCAGGGTCAGCTTAAACACCTGCTGCTGCCCCTGGGCAATCTACACAAGGCAGAGGTAAGAAGGCTGGCTGAAAGACTTGGCCTGCCTGCCAGTTCAACGCATGACAGCCAGGATGTCTGCTTTATCCCTGACAACGACTACCGCTCGTTTATAGCCAGGCATATTTCTCTGGCACCCGGGGACATTGTCGATACTGATGGTAAGGTTCTGGGAAGACACGATGGCTTAGCCCGCTATACGGTAGGGCAGCGACAGGGGTTAAGGCTTAATAAGCGTCTGTATGTAATAAGGCTCGACGCCAGCAGCAACCGGCTGGTAGTGGGCACCAGGGACCAGCTCCTGAGCAGTTCCCTCTCGGCCGGCAGGCTGAGCTGGGTATCAGGGAAAGCCCCGGAATCCCCCGGCAATATAACCGCCAGCGTCCGCTACCGGTCCCCCCGGGTGGCAGCCGGGCTTCACCCCCGTTACAGCAGGGTCGAAGTTCAGTTTTCCACACCCCAGCTGGCGATTGCTCCCGGGCAGGCCATCGTATTCTATAAAGGTGACGCTGTTCTGGGCGGCGGGGTAATAGAAGACAGGGTAAATTAGGGGAGATAGAGCTACGAGTAATCTCCAGAGGCCAACCTTCGCTGAGGAAAGAAGACTTTTAGCCCGGGGCTACCGGCTTATCGCTGGTATTGACGAGGCCGGTCGTGGTGCCCTGGCAGGGCCGGTAGTGGCTGGCGCCGTTATTTTGCCCCACCCCATCGATACCCCATGGCAGGATGAGGTGAAAGACAGTAAGCAGTTAAGGCCCGCCAGACGCGAATTCCTATCCCACCACATCCGTGAAATAGCCATCTCGACCGGCATTGGCATAGTTTCACACCAGATAGTAGACACCCAGGGTGTTGTAAAAGCCACGCGCCTGGCGATGAAACTGGCCATAGAGCAGCTCTCCCTGCTACCTCAGTCTCTCCTTATAGACTATATGAGCCTTCCTGAAGTCGAGCTTCCCCAGAAGGGAATAACCAGGGGTGATGAGCAGTGCTTTTCTATCGCCTGCGCTTCAATCCTGGCTAAAGTGGCCCGAGACCGGCTGATGATAGCGTTTGATAGGACCTATCCCGGCTACGGTCTGGCCAGACACAAAGGCTACGGGACAGCGCTGCATATTAGCTGCCTGCACCGACTCGGCCCATCACCCATCCATCGCCGCTCATTCAAGCCGGTAAGGGACATGATTTAAGTGAAGCGTAGAGATACCGGCATCCTGGGGGAAAAACTGGCGGGGGAGTTTCTCAAGAAGCGGGGCTATCATATCCGGGAAACCAACTATCGCTGCCCCAGGGGTGAAATTGACATCATAGCGACCCATAGAGGTTACCTTGTCTTTGTTGAGGTAAGAACTAAAAAGAGCCTTGAGTTCGGCAGCCCTGAGGAGTCAATCACACCCACTAAACAGCGAAGATTAAGGACTGTTGCCGCTTACTACCGGCAGACCCACCATAATTTACCGGAGCTATGGCGCATTGATGTTGTTGCCATAGAGCTGGACCAGGGCGGAAGCCCGTCACGGATTGAACTCATCGAGAACGCGGTGAGTGATGGCTAGGAACGCTCCCGTTTTACTACCCCCTCCGGCTGTGCTAGAATTAACTACCCGGGAGTTACAGACATGACCCCATCAGAACCAAGAGAGAGACTGCGCATTATTGATGCTAACCTGAACCGTACCGGTGAAGGGCTCCGCTTTCTTGAAGACATCGCCCGCCTGGAGCTCGATGATGCTGCCCTGACCCTGAAGCTGAAAACAATGCGCCACCGGCTTCTGGAAAGCGACTGGGCATTTCAGCGCCGGCTCCTCGGAGCCCGAAACTCAGAGGGTGATGTTGGTGCCAGCACTAAAACCCCCGGGGAGGAAAAGCAGCGGGAGATGCCGATAGCAGTAGTGGCTAACACCAGGAGGGTCCAGGAATCGTTAAGGGTCCTGGAAGAGATAGCAAAGGTTCCCGGTGCTGACCCTGGACTTGACCCCCAGCGGTTCAAGCAGGCCCGATTTGACCTCTACACTATTGAGCAAACTCTGCTCGCCAGGCTAATGCGTCAGGATAAAGTAAAACGCCTGACTGGGCTTTATGTCATTCTGGATATCCAGGCCTTAAATGAGCGCAGCCCGATTGAGATGGCGGGGCAGGTAATCCGCGGCGGGGCCAGGGTAATTCAATTGCGGGACAAGCTCCACAGTAAAAAGGAGTTGCTACCTTTGGCCCGAGAGCTCAGAGAACTATGTGCTGAGTGCGATGTACTTTTCATCGTAAACGATTTCCTTGATTTAGCTCTGGCCACCGATGCCGACGGCCTCCACCTGGGACAGGATGACCTGCCAGTCAAGGTAGCCCGCGGACTCTTGCCGATAGATAAAATCCTGGGCTGCTCAACAAGGACAGTGGAACAGGCTGCGGCTGCTGAAGCCGGGGGGGCGGATTATATTGCCGTGGGTTCAATATACCCCACCATCTCCAAAGAAACAGCCGAGGTGGTTGGTCTGGAAGGGCTGCGCCAGATAAGAAAAGCGGTAACCCTGCCCCTGGTTGCCATCGGCGGCATTACCAGGGATAACGCCGTTGAAGCCGCGGCTGCCGGGGCTGAGGCAGTGGCCGTAATCAGCGCCGTGCTTCAAGCCGGAAGCCCGGAAGAAGCCGCCCGGCAGCTAACAGCAACCCTCGAGGCGCGGGAATGAGCAGGTCAACCGACAACCTGGACTTGATTGCCGACCGGATCAGGCTGAGCTTCTCCGCCAGGGATGCAGCCAGGGAAAAGATATTACCGCTGTGCCGGGAAGCTATTCGCTACTGCAGCAACGCTATTCGCGCCGTGCACCGTCAAGAGCTTGATGAGGGCAGGGAACTGCTCAAATCAGCGTGTAATCTACTTGATGAGGTTAAACAAACTGCCGCTACCCATAGTGAGCTTACCAGTTCTGGCTTTGTCCGAGATGCCCAGAAGGAGTTTGCCGAGGGGAGCATCACCCTTGCCCTGGTGACCGGAAACCGGCTTCCTGACCCTGACGAGCTGGGTGTCGATGCCGCTGCCTATCTCAACGGGCTGGGGGAGGCCGCCGGTGAGTTAAGGCGCTACCTGCTGGATAGTATGAGAAGGGGAGACCTCTCCCGGGGTGAGGAGCTGCTGGAAGCTATGGACGATATCTATAGCACTCTGGTTACGATAGATTTTCCCGATGCTATAACCGGCGGCCTGCGCCGCACTACCGATATGGTCCGCGGCGTCCTGGAAAGGACACGGAGTGACCTGACGTTAGCGATGAGGCAAAAGGGATTGGAGCACAGGCTGGGGGAATTTGAGGAAAAACTTGGCTAACTATTCTTGACCTCTACTGACAGATGCGCTATACTTCATAAATTGGTGGATAAGTCAGTTTTTGGGTTTACTTGTATAACTATAAGGAAACAAAGGAGGTTGAGAAATCAACCTTTCTTTTTATGATAAGACTGAGAATCTAAAAGGAGGTTAAGTCTATGGATCCTAGAATATGGGCTTTGATAGCTGCGGTCATGGCACTGGGTTTTGTTGGTTACCTGGCAGCTACCATCCTGCGGGAGAGCGAAGGCAATGACAAAATGCGCGAGATTGCTCATGCCATTCACCAGGGAGCCCAGGCTTTCCTGCGCCGTGAGTTCATCACCTTAGGCATCTTCACAGTGGTACTGTTTATTGTCCTTGCCCTGTTTATAGACCCCAAACCCTGGGTAGCAGTAGCCTATCTCTTCGGAACCGTTACCTCGGCTCTGGCGGGCTTCCTGGGAATGACAATTGCCACCAAGGCCAATGTCAGAACCGCCAACGCTGCCATAACCAGCTGGGCAAAGGCATTGAAGATTGCCTTCTCCAGCGGTGCGGTGATGGGCTTCTGTGTCGTGGGCCTGGGCTTGCTGGGCCTGGTGATTCTATCCTTCTTCTTTGAAGATGCCCACGTGTGGCTGGGTTTTGCTTTCGGGGCTTCTTCGGTAGCCTTGTTCCTGAGAGCCGGCGGTGGTATCTTTACAAAGAGCGCTGACGTCGGTGCCGACCTGGTAGGCAAAGTTGAAGCCGGCATCCCCGAAGACGACCCCAGAAACCCGGCCGTAATCGCTGATAATGTGGGCGATAATGTGGGCGACGTCGCCGGCATGGGCTCCGACCTGTACGAATCGTATGTCTCCGCCATCGCTGCCTCAATGGTCCTGGGGGTAATTGCCATTGGTAGTGTAAAAGGCATGACACTCCCCCTCATTCTCGGTGGTACAGGGATAGTGGCCTCCATCATCGGTGTCCTTTGCGTGAGGCCGAAAGAGTTTCAGGGCAGCTTTGAAGAACAGGTGGCTAAAGCCCATGCTACCATGAACACCGGCGTATATGTTTCCAACATCCTGATGATAATCGCCAGTTTCTTTATCATCAATAGTTACATTGGTAGTCTAGGACTCTTCTGGGCTTTAATATCAGGCTTAATCTGTGGTTTCCTTATCGGCCAGATAACCGAGTACTATACCTCTGCTGACCACGGCCCGGTTAAGAAAATAGCCGAAGCAGCCCAGACCGGGCCGGCAATCAACATTATTGAAGGCCTGGCCACGGGGATGATGAGTACTGTCGGACCGGTAATACTGGTTGCCACCGCCACTGTTTTAGCCTACGTTTTTGGTGGAGTGCTGGGCATAGCTATCGCTGCGGTGGGTATGCTCATCAACCTCGGCATGCTGCTGGCAATGGACTGCTACGGACCCATCGCCGATAACGCGGCTGGCATCGCCGAGATGGCTGACCTGGGTAAAGAGGTCAGGGAGCGCTGCGAGGCACTCGACGCGGTCGGTAATACTACCGCCGCCCTGGGTAAAGGCTTTGCGATTGCCTCTGCTGCCCTCGCCTCACTAGCCTGGCTGGCCACCTATTTCGCGGTGGCCCACATTGAGATAGCCAGTCTGACCAGCGTTGATGTGATTGCCGGGGTAATGATTGGCGGTATGCTAACCTTTATCTTCAGCTCCCTGGCGATGAAAGGCGTCGGCAGCGGCGCTTTTGAAATTGTCAACGAGGTCAGAAGACAGTTCCGTGAAATCAAGGGGTTAATGGAAGGTGAGGCCAAACCTGACTATGTAAGCTGTGTTGACATTGCCACCAAGAAGGCCATAAGCTCGATGCTGCTTCCCGGAATACTGGTCCTTGTCGTTCCGCTCATCATCGGTTTTACGCTGGGACCAGAAGCAGTTGCCGGTCTCCTCATCGGGGCATTAGTAACCGGCTTTCTGTTAGCCGTCATGATGGCTAATGCCGGTGGTGCCTGGGATAACGCCAAGAAGTATATTGAAGCGGGTAACTTAGGTGGTAAAGGAAGTGAGGTTCACAAAGCGTCTGTCATTGGCGACACAGTAGGCGACCCGTTTAAGGATACGGCAGGGCCTTCCTTAAACATCCTGATTAAGCTGGTCGGTAAGGTAGCCGTGATCTTCGGGCCGCTGTTCGTTGCCATCGTTGCGCTGTAGCCTGGCCCCAGGCTGATGACCTTAAAAGGGCAAAGATAATCATCTTTGCCCTTTTCTATTTATGAAACTTTCTTACAGCACAGACTTACACTTTAGCATTGACTCAAGGACAGCAACAATAATGGCATTCATTATGTAAATGAGCATGAAGAGTTGCCTTTGGCCGCACCTGATGATAAAATGCTCCTGGTCGGAAGGATGGACTTCCGGGACGATAGCTAAGGGGCGAATTCGTCTAGGGGTTTAGGACACCTCACTCTCAAGGAGGAGATCACCGGTTCGAATCCGGTATGCGCTACCAACGAGATACAGAAGGCGGGAAGTCAGCTTCCCGCCTTTTTAGTTGTGCCGTGTGCTTCCTCAAAGTTCAACAAACCGCCAAACTGCGCACGTAGTGCCGCGAGATTCGTTCCCCGGTACCGGGCCTCTGTCCAGGCATGTACAACACCCTAGTCAGTGTAAAAGGAGACACCGAGGACACCGGGGCCGGCATGAACCCCCATACCAGGGGTAAACTCGGTAACATAGAGTTCCGCACAGTTAAATCTTGAATTAATAATGGCTTTAAGTTTTTCCGCCTCCCTCAACTCATCAGCATGCTGCACCATAACATGAGTCGTGGAATCTCCAACTCTGTCTGCCATTATCTCCAGCATGCGCTCTACAGCCTTTGTTTTGGTCCTGGGGCGCGCTACCGGTGTCGTTTCTCCTATAGCGGGAAAATGGGCAACAATGGGCTTCATATCCAGTATTGAGCCAGCCCAGGCTGCTGCTTTAGCAATGCGACCCGTTCTTGCGAGATAGTAGAGCGTATCCAGCATAGCCAGGAAATTTACTCTTTTTATAATGCTTTGTGCAGCGTCGATTATTTCAGCCAGTTCTGCCCCCTGGCTGGCTATGCGAGCCGCCTCCAGGACAATAAACCCCAGTGAACCAGCTACAGCCCGGCTATCAATTACCTTAATCACGGTACCGGGAATAACGTCTTTAGCCATTTCCCGGGCCGATGATGCCATGTTGAATATACCGCTCTGGAGACCGGTAACTGTGATGCAGAGGATGCTTTCCGCTTGCTGACTTAACTCACGATACTCGTTCAAAAAATCCTCCGGGGATGGAGCCGAGGTCGTGGGGAGATTCTTCCTTCTCCGCATAATCTTGTATACTTCAGTCGGGGTGATATCAATTTTGTCGCGGTAACTCTTACCCTCGTAGATTATCAGGAGGGGCACCAGGTGAATGTCGTACCTTTCTATTAGCTCCTGGGGAATGCAACAGGTGCTATCGGTAACGATGGCGACCTTTTTCACTGCCGGGCACTCCTTTTGTTGCTTCTGGCTGAGCTAGACCTTATCATTGACACTACGGTCTTTCTCTTCGCCTTTGGTAAAGTCGATGAGTATTATATAGTAAATTGTCCCCGACGTCATTATGCCACAGGGTATAATACGCCGACCCGGGTTGCAATAGTTGCTATCCAGCCAGCTAAACCTTGACTTTCATATCATTGATTTCCTATAATATTCACGCTAATTAGACTTGTAGTAAGAGCAATTTTAATAGCGCCCGAGTGGCGCAATGGAAGCGCAACCGACTTGTAATCGGTAGGTTAGTGGGTTCGAATCCCCTCTCGGGCTGGGATATACAGCCTTAACAGCTCCTGAGGGAGGGGTGCCGGAGTGGTTAATCGGAGCAGACTGTAAATCTGCCGCCCTAAGGGCTACGCAGGTTCGAATCCTGCCCCCTCCACCATATCGGTATAATTTTGCACTATCCCATAAGAATCTGTATAATAGGCTATATATAATACAGGGCAAGCGCCCACATAGCTCAGCAGGTAGAGCACTATCTTGGTAAGATAGGGGTCACCAGTTCGAATCTGGTTGTGGGCTCTTAAGTAAGGGGGAATTAAAATGGCCAAAAAGAAATTCGAGCGCACCAAGCCTCACTGCAATGTAGGCACAATCGGTCATGTCGACCATGGCAAGACGACCCTGACTTCGGCAATGACCATGGTGATGTCTAAAGCGGGGGGCACCGATTTTCGCGAGTTTGACAGTATTGATAACGCCCCTGAAGAAAAGGCACGGGGCCTGACCATTGCCATTGCTCATATTGAATATGAGACAGAAAAACGTCATTATGCCCATATCGATTGCCCCGGGCACGCTGATTATATCAAGAATATGATAACCGGTGCTGCGCAAATGGACGGGACAATTCTTGTAGTGAGCGCTCCTGATGGCCCTATGCCACAGACCAGAGAGCATGTGTTGCTTGCCCGCCAGGTAGAGGTCCCCTATATCGTGGTTGCCCTCAATAAAGTAGACATGATGGAAGACGAAGAGCTTCTGGAGCTGGTGGAGATGGAGGTAAAGGAGCTGCTCAATAAGTATAATTTCCCCGGGGACGAGATACCGGTAGTAAGGGTGAGTGCCCTGAAAGCTCTGGAGTGTGGCTGTGGCAAGAGAGAGTGCCCGTGGTGTGGCCCTATCTGGAAGCTAATTGATGCCATCGATGAGTATATTCCCACCCCGGTAAGAGCCAAGGACCAGCCGTTCTTGATGCCGGTAGAGGATGTCTTCAGTATTAAAGGACGGGGCACCGTGCCCACGGGAAGGGTGGAACGGGGTGTGATTAAACCCGGGGATACCGTAGAGCTAGTAGGCTTACACCACGAGCCCCGCCAGATAGTAGCCACCAGCCTGGAGATGTTTCACAAGACCCTGGACTATGCCGAGCCCGGAGACGCGGTCGGCATTCTGCTTCGAGGCATAGACAGGGAGGAGATAGAACGTGGCCAGGTAATAGCTGCCCCCGGTTCCATTAAACCGCATACCCATGCTGAGGCCGAGGTCTATGTTTTGAGTAAAGACGAAGGGGGCAGACATACCCCATTCTTCAATGGGTACAAGCCCCAGTTCTATATCAGGACCACGGATGTCACGGGGACCGCTGAGTTGCCCGAAGGGGTAGAGATGGTTATGCCTGGTGACAATGTAAAAATGAAGATAAAGCTCATCTACCCGGTAGCCCTGGAGACGGGGCTGCGCTTTGCTATCCGGGAAGGGGGTAGGACCGTAGGTGCTGGTACCTTTACCCGCATCATAGAATAGGACTATGGCTAAAAAAGGGGAAGCAAGGGTTATTATTCACTTTGCCTGCACCGTGTGTAAAGAGAGAACCTATACCAGTACCAAGAACAAGAGGAATGACCCCCAGCGTTTAGAGTTGAGGAAATATTGCCCCCGATGTCGTGCTTATACACTTCAAAAGGAAGTGAAATAGCCTGTGCGGCCAGGAGATAATTGAGATTCCTTCCATGATGCATCGTACAAGTGCTGCCAAGCGGCCAAGATTTAGATTCTTTGGTGACATTGTTGCTGAACTAAAGAAGGTAGTCTGGCTCACCAGGCGGGAGGCAGCGTATTTAACATTTCTAGTACTCATTGTCGCCGTTATCATGGGTCTGGTGCTGGGAGCACTTGACTATGGTTTCACTCGCCTTGTTGATGAGGTCTTTCTGGGCGGATAGCCGCTTAAGTGATTTTTATGGTTAAGTCAAAACAGCGCACTCAAAAGGGCAATAGTTTACACCCTGCCCAGAACCTTTCCCGGAGCGAGGTTACTGTGGAGGAAAATGAAAAACGCTGGTTTGTAATTCATACCTATTCAGGGTATGAAGAGCGGGTCAGGAAGAATTTGGAGCAGCGCATCAAGCTCATGGATAGCCAGGACAGCATCTTCCAGGTAGTTATCCCTACCGAGGAGGAGATTGAAGTCAAAAATGGGCAGCGGCGTAGTGTGACCAAGAAAATACTGCCCAGTTATGTCCTGGTCCAGATGGAAATGAACGACCATAGCTGGAATGTGGTGCGTAATACCCCCGGTGTTACCGGCTTTGTTGGCAGCGGGGGTAAGCCCACTCCCCTGCAGGAAGAAGAAATTGGTCAGATTCTGAAACAGATGACAGCCGAAGCCCCAAAGGTTAAGGTCGGCTTTCGCAAGGGACAAAGTATCCGGGTGACTGACGGCCCATTTATCGATTTTGTCGGGGTGGTAGACGAGATAAAGGCGGAGAAGGGGAAGGTGAAGGTGCTTCTGTCCCTCTTTGGACGGGAAACACCGGTGGAACTCGACTTCTTGCAGGTGGAAAAACTCTGACTCATAGGGAGATAAGGTGGCAAAAAAGGTTAAAACGATAATCAAACTGCAGATTCAAGCCGGCAAGGCGAACCCGGCACCACCGGTGGGCCCCGCTCTGGGTCAACATGGGGTCAATATTATGGCATTCTGCAAGGACTATAATGAGCGCACCTCGAACCAGGAGGGAGCTATTATCCCTGTTGAGATAACCGTCTACGAGGACAGATCATTTACCTTCGTTATCAAAACACCACCAACTACTGATTTGCTCAGGAAAGCATTGGGTCTGGAAAAGGGAGCCGGCTCATCGGGTCACGAAGAAGTCGGCATGTTATCCCGGGATAAGCTACGTGAGATAGCTCAGGTTAAAGCCAAAGACTTAAATGCGACTACGATTGAAGCCGCCGAGAGAATTATCGAGGGCACTGCCCGTAGTATGGGGATTAAGGTAGAGTAAAACAATGGCAACGCACGGTAAGAAATACCTTGAAGCAGTTAAGCAGTTAGACAGAACACAAGCCTATCACCCGAAGGAGGCCATCGAACTGGCCAAGAAGATGGCTCATAGCCGGTTTGACGAGACAGTTGAGCTCCACCTGCGGATGGGCCTCGACCCCAGAAATGCCAGCCAGCAGGTGCGCGGCGTTACCCTCCTGCCTCACGGGCTCGGGAAGCAGGTTCGTGTTCTTGTGTTTGCCCAGGGTGAAGCGGAACGGATTGCAGGGCAGGCCGGCGCAGACTTCGTCGGCAGCGATGACCTGATCAAAAAGATAGAGGACGGCTGGCTGGAGTTTGACACTGCCATCGCTATCCCTGACATGATGAGTAAGGTCAGTAAACTGGGAAAGATACTGGGTAGAAAAGGACTCATGCCCAATCCTAAATCAGGGACGGTAGTCGCTGCTGCCGACTTGCCCCGGGTGATTAATGATGCCAGAAAAGGTCGAGTGGAATTCAGGTTGGACAGGACAGCCATTATTCATGTCCCGATAGGTAAAGTCAGCTTTGATGATGATAAGCTGATGGGAAACCTGACAGCAGTAGTAGAAGCAGTGCTTAAGGCCAAACCCAGCGGTGCCAAGGGCCAGTATGTTAAAACCGCTTCGCTAACTACCAGCATGGGACCGGGTATAAAGCTTGACCTCAAACCAACCCTCGCTTTAACCGCTGGTTAACACAAGAGTCGTTTTGAGGATGGCTCCAAAAAAGGCAAGGCGCCATCATGCAGCTTAAATAGAAAGGGGGATACTTTATGGATGAAGATGTTGCCATCATCGGAGCGGGGCAAAGTGTTTTTGCCCGCAAGTGCGGGGTATCGGTCAGGGAGCTGTGTTTTCAAGCCTACAAGGAGGCAATGGAGGGGCTGGACATCACCAAGGATGATATCGACGCCTCCATAACCTGTTCGGCACCAGAATATGATAAACAGCGCACACCATCAGGCTTAATCTCGGAGTACCTGGAATTGACCCCCAAGCCAGCCTTTTATGTTGAGAGTGTGTGTTCTTCCAGCAGTACGGGGGTAAGAATAGCCTGGTCATTAATAAAATCCGGGCTCCATAAGGTGATTGCCGTAATAGGCTTTCAGAAAATGTCAGAGCTTACTTCCCGTGAAGCCGCCGAGAGGATGGGGCGGGGAGGTGATATAATCTGGGAGTCACCTTTTGGGGTAACCATGCCTGCCGGTTACGCCATGTACACCCGGGCTCACATGGCCAAGTACGGCACCACCGAGGAACAGCTAGCAAGGGTGAGGGTCAAGAACTCAAGCTACGGAGCCAGGAACCCCAAGGCCAACTACCGCAAAGAGCTATCCCTGGATGATGTCATGAATTCTAACGTCATCACCAGCCCCTTAAAGATGTTTGATTGCTGTGCCAACTGTGATGGCTCTTCAACCGTGATAGTAGCCAGGGGAGATATCGCTAAAAGGGTAAGTAAAACCCCCATCTGGATTATCGGCCTGGGGGCAGCTACCGATACCATGACGATGTCGGGAAGAAAATCTCTTACCGGACTCGAGTGTTCTCAGGAAGCGGGCAAGCAGGCTTACGAGATGGCCGGGCTCAAACCGGAGGATATCGATGTCGCCGAGGTCCATGACTGCTTCACCGTCTCCGAGATTCTGGCTTATGAAGACCTGGGGTTTGCCAAACCCGGCGAGGGGCCGGGACTAATCGATGACAAAGAGACCTATGTGGACGGCAGGATACCGGTAAATGTCGACGGCGGGCTGCTATCCAAGGGGCACCCTATTGGCGCCACCGGGGGCTCGCAGATACGAACTATCGTCCGGCAACTCCGCGGGGAAGCGACCGAGGCTCAGGTAAAAGGAGCCGAGGTAGGTCTGGTTCACAATGTGGGCGGCGTGGGGCAATACGGCAATGTAACCATTCTGAGGAGGTAATCAAGTGGGTTTTGAAAATTTTGGCACAGTTAGCTTCACTGCTGAAGCCAAGGTAGCCGATTTTGTAACTTACCTGGAGCAGGGAAAGGTAATGACAACCCGGTGCAAGAATTGCGGGGCTAAATACTTCCCACCACAGATGGACTGTCCAAGATGCCTCGGTACTGAGGCGGAGTGGTTTGAGCTCAAAGGAGGCGCTAAGCTCATTACTTATACTACCGTACAGTATGGACCGAGCGGGTTTGAAGATGACGCCCCGTATACTTTAGTTATTGTTGACTTCGCCGATGGACTGAGAACCTTTGGCCGCCTGAGCCGGGATATTAAGGAGAGCGATATCAAGATAGGAATGGAGCTAAAAGTAGCCCCGGTAAAGCAGGCTAACGACAGAATAAGCTACGAATTCCAAAAGGCATAAAGATAACCGACACCGCGTGAGGAAAAAAGGAGGATGAAATATGGTTGGTATTACTGCTTATGGCGCTTATGTACCCCTGTTCAGGCTCAGCCGTGAGGCAATAGCCGAAGGCGCCAAGGGTGAGAAGTCTATCTGCAATTTTGATGAGGATAGCATCACCATGGCGGCAGCGGCAGCGATAGACTGCCTGAACGGAATAGACCGCGACACGGTAGACGGTCTTTATTTCGCGTCAACGACTCACCCCTATAAGGAAAAACTGGGGGCAACCACTATTGCGATGGCAGCCGACCTCAAGACTGACATCCTTACGACTGACTTCAGCCACTCGCTAAGGGCAGGCACGAGTGCCCTTAAGTCGGCCCTTGATGCGGTCAAGGCGGGCTCAGCTAAAAAGGTACTGGTAACCGCGGCTGACTGCCGTCTGGCGTTTCCACGCTCAGCTTTCGAACCAAACTTCGGCGACGGTGCCGGCGCCCTGCTGATTGGCGATACGGATGTCGCCGCCAGCGTGGAAGCCAGCTACTCAGTCTATAATGAAATTATGGATGTGTGGCGGCACGAGAATGACAGTTTTGTCCGTACCTGGGAGGACAGGTTCACCCTGGCACACGGCTATCTGGCGGGGGTCAAGGAGGCTGTATCGGGACTGATGAAGAAGTTTGGCTATAGTCCTGGTGACTTCAGCAAGGTCGTACTTTATTCCCCTGATGGCAGAAGGCATACTGAACTGGCAAAAAGCCTGGGATTCGATCCCAAGACCCAGGTGCAGGACCCGCTTTTTGCGGTTATGGGTAACACCGGTACCGCCTCACCCTTAATGCTGCTGGTAGCAGCGTTAGAAGAAGCTAAAGCTGGTGACCGCATCCTTCTGGCCAGCTACGGTGATGGCAGCGATGCCTTTGTTCTCCAGGTAACCGAGCAAATAGAAAAGATAAGGGGCCGGCGGGGAATGAAGAAGCACCTGGCCTCCAGGAAGGCAGTCACTGACTACAAGGACTATCTGGCCTGGCGGGGAATCCTGCCCGCAGAACCACGTAAAGAAACGGTGGTATTTCTGTCAGCACCTGCCATCTGGAGGGAGCGCGACGCTAACCTCCGCTTGCACGGGGTTAAGTGCAAGGCCTGCGGTACCGTCCAGTTCCCACCGCAGCGGGTATGCACCCACTGCCACACTAAAGACCAGTTCGAGCCGTATCGACTATCGGATAAGAGGGCCAGGGTATTCACCTTTGCCATGGACCGTATAACCTCACCCGTTCTGGAGCTACCGATAGTTACCACTACCATTGATTTTGACGGCGGGGGCAGGATGCAATGCTTTCTGACTGACCGTGACCCCGAACAGATTGAGTGTGGTTTGCCCGTGGAGATGACTTTCAGAAAGCTGCCGATGAAGGGTGGAATCCAAAGCTACTTCTGGAAGTCTATGCCAATAAGGACTTAAGTGATAAAATATGCCAGGAGGGATTAATTATGGAAGGCATTAAAGATAAAGTAGCCGTCGTCGGTATGGGATGCACCCAGTTTGGAGAACTCTGGGATAAGAACCACCGTGATTTGATGGTGGATGCTGCTTACGAAGCCTTTGAGGACGCCGGGCTCGAGCCCAAGGATATTCAGATGGCATGGTACGGCAGCCGTGAAAGCGGCTTTACCGGAACCCAGCTGGCTTCAGCACTGAAGCTGGAGTATATTCCAATTAGCCGGGTGGAGAATTTCTGCGCCGGCGGTACCGATACCTTCAGGAATGCTTGCTATGGAGTAGCTTCTGGGGTCTGCGATATCGCCCTGGCTATTGGCGTTGAAAAGTGCAAAGACCACTTTGGCGGCTTCAACATGGATATCCTGGAGCCCTTTGACCGCAGCATGACGGAGTGGGACGGGCCGCCGGTAAACCAGTTTGCCCAGCTAGCTACCAGGTATATGTATCACTACGGGTGGAAATATGAGGACCTCAAGCGTATCTTCGCCATGATTGACGTTAAGAATCACCATAACGGCACTATGTCTCCCAAAGCCCAGTTCCACCGGGAGATAACCATCGAGCAGGCAATAAACGCGCCAATCATTTCCTATCCTCTTGGTTTATTCGATGCCTGCGGTGTCAGTGATGGCAGTGCCGCCGCCATTGTAACCACCCCGGAGATAGCCAAAAGCCTGAAAAAGGACTATATGCTGGTGAAGGCACTGGCACTGACTAACGGTGCTGGGCAGGCAGTGCTGCAACCTGAGTATGACTTCCTTCATTTCCCTGAGGCAGTAGCGGCGGCGGCGCAAGCCTATAAAGAAGCGGGAATAACCAATCCCCGCCAGGAGATAGACTGCGCTGAGGTCCACGATTGTTTTGCCATTACCGAGCTTATCACCTACGAGGATTTGGGCTTCAGTCCCCGGGGCAAGGCATCGGAGGATGTCGAAGCAGGTAGCTTTACCCTTGAAGGGGACCTGCCGGTCAATACCGATGGCGGGCTGAAATGCTTCGGTCACCCCCTCTCTGCCAGTGGACTGAGGATGATTTATGAAATATACCATCAGTTACAGGGTAAGGCTGGCCCCAGGCAGCTAAAAAAGGCAGATATGGGCCTGGTCCATAACATCGGCGGTATCTGCGGCTTCTTTAATTGCGCAATAGCTATATTGGGTAAGCCAGAGTAGAAGATTGATAGTTTCCTGAGACAGTAGGTGCCTTTTTAAGGCTTAATATAAAGTGCCTGCCGAGGAGAACAGGACCTGAACTTTCAGGGAGTCCTTGTGCTGCAGGCATAGGGACTCCTTTTTAATATCTTGCCACGGTGGTAGTCAGGAGGTAACAGGGAATGCGTAAGAAAGAAAAGGCGCAGCTTATCGACCGGTTGCAACAGGTCTTCTCCACATGCAGCACCAGTATTCTAACCGATTATCGGGGCCTGTCAACCCACGAAATGAACAGTCTGCGGCGTCGACTGGATGAGCTAAACATTGAGTATAGAGTGGTAAAAAATACCCTGGCCCGGTTCGCCGCAGAAAGAGCCGGCAAAAATGAACTGGTCGGCCTCTTTGAGGGTCCGGTAGCTATCGCCTCCGGCTATGGTGATGTAACCGAGCCGGCCAAAGTCCTTGCCGACTACATCAATACCTCAAAATCAAGTTTGAGCATCAAGGGGGGCTTCCTGAGCGACAGAGTGCTTACTTCAGGAGAGGTCATGATTCTAGCGACATTACCTCCCAGAGAAGTATTGCTGGCCAGAGTCGTGGGGGGAATACAAAGCCCTCTGTCAGCCCTCGTCAACCACCTTGCCACCCCTATAAGAGGGATTTTAACTGTCCTGCAAGCCAGAATTCAACAAATGGAGGGAGGATAATATGCCAGAAGAAAAAACAAAAGCGCCAGGCACTACTAAGGAAAAGGCATCTAAACCAGCCGTAAAAAAAGCCGCGGCACCTAAAGCGGAAAAACCAGGGAAACAAACAGCGGTTGATGACATCATGGCTACCATAAAAGGTATGAGTGTGCTTGAGCTATCAGAGCTGGTAAAGGCTCTGGAGACTGAGTTTGGAGTTAGCGCGGCGGCTCCGGTAGCCGTATCCACTGCGGCAGCGCCGGCTGAAGCCGCACCAGCTACGGCGGCTGAAGAGCAGACCGAGTTCAGCGTAATTCTCAAGGACATAGGAGCTAACAAGATCAACGTGATTAAGGCGGTACGGGAGTTGACTACTCTGGGGCTAAAAGAGTCTAAAGACCTGGTGGAAAGTGCTCCCAAATCGGTAAAGGAAGGAATAACTAAAGAGGAAGCTTTAGCTACAAAACAGAAACTGGAGGCAGCTGGAGCTACCGCTGAGATTAAATAATAAGTTACTCAATGACCCTATCCCTTGAAAACAGCCTTTAAAAAGCATATAGTTATTGCTAAAGGGAATTCTCCAGGGGAGAAGCTTAAATATGCCTTATCAGGACTGCTTCACATTGATGGGCATAGGTAGTGTGTTCTTTCTTCTTGGACTAGGGTTGATTTTATGGGGCAAGAGGGAAGAAAGAGATTATTATGGTTCCATTGCCGCCCGTCCTGATGTAAGGGAATTTTTGGAGCACTCGCCAGAAAATCCCGGGCCAGAGGGGTCAAAGGTAGGAGGCTGGATAGCGAGTGCCATCGGGCTGCTTACCCTTGCCATGGGTATCGGCTTCTGGCTCTGGGGTTGAGGTTCTATGACCGACAAAACGCTACTGCTGCCCTTAGATGAGGCAAAACAAGCTGGCCTACGGTTCATCCGGGCCAAGTTTTATCAGGGACAGGTTACCATCGATGAGCCAAGGTTAGTTACTGAAGGGGAGCTTCAAGTATACCATCTGACAGGGACCATCAAAACACCAGTCCGCGGTGGAGTATCAAGGATATTCCTGCCGGCAGCAGAATATATCCTTAAGATGCAGCTAAATGCCCGTGACGGGAGCATCCTGAGCTACGAGTTAAGCTGAGTAGATACCTGTTTATACCATCTGCCGTGGTCGATACTGGATAGCTTCGGCCAGGTGGTAGGCTTTAATTACATCAGCGTTTTCCAGGTCAGCGATGGTACGACCCAGCTTGAGGATGCGGTGAAAGGCTCGAGCAGAAAGGTGAAATTGTTTCATCGCTGCCTTCAAGAGGCTCTGGGCTGATTTCTCCACCTCGCAAAACTTCCTGACCTCAGATGGTGTCATTTCAGCATTACAGGTTAACCTTGTTCCTGCGAAACGCTTCTGTTGCAGGGAACGAGCGGCCGCAACTCTCCCCCGCACCGTCTCTGATTTTTCGCCCAGCCGGTTGTCAACCAGCTTTTCATAATCAACGTGAGGCACCTCGACAAATATATCAACCCGGTCGATGAATGGCCCGCTGATACGCCTCTGATATCGGGCGACCAATCCTGGGGAGCAGGTACACTGCCGGAGCGAGTCGCCATAATAACCGCACGGACATGGGTTCATGGCACCAACCAGCATAAAGTTCGCCGGAAAGGTTACGCTACCCTGAGCCCGGCTGATAGTGAGTACCCTGTCCTCCAGGGGCTGCCGCAGTACCTCAAGCACAGCATGTCCAAACTCCGGAAGCTCATCAAGAAATAGGACTCCGCGATGGCTGAGGCTCACTTCCCCCGGTTTTGGCCAGTGCCCGCCACCGACAAGGCCAGCATTCGAGATGGTATAGTGAGGAGAGCGAAAGGGGCGTTGCCGGATTAATGAGGTATCTGACGAGAGCAAGCCGCTGACACTATATATCTTGGTAACCTCCAGGGCTTCCTCGGTGGTCATCGGCGGCAGGATAGAGGGTAACGCCCGCGCCAGCAGCGTTTTCCCACTTCCCGGAGGCCCCATCATTATTATGTTATGTCCCGCCGCCGCCGCTACCTCCAGGGCTCGCTTGACATGCTCCTGACCTTTAATATCGGCCAGGTCAGTAGCCGAGGAGGTCGGCGGTGAGTAATCGCCGGTCTCCCCAACCTGACACTCAGGAGCCGGTATTTCCCCCCGCAGATAGCTAACCAGCTGAGACAATGAAGTGAAGGGAATAACTTCAGTCCCCTGGATTAAGGATGCCTCTCTGCTATCAGCGTCAGGAACAATAACGGTAGAAAACCCTTCCTGCTGCGCTAGAGCCACCATGGGCAATACCCCATTGGTATGGCGCAGGCCACCATCCAGGGAAAGCTCTCCAAGGAAGATAGTTCGGGAGACATCGACCGATATCTGCTCCGAACTGAGAAGAATACCAGCCGCAATGGGCAGGTCGTAAGCCGGCCCGGCTTTCTTGAGGTCGGCGGGGGCAAGATTGACCACGATGCGCTTCATCGGGAAGGTGCAGCCCGAATTCCTGATAGCAGCGCGGACTCGTTCCCTCGCTTCCTGGACGGCAACATCAGGTAATCCTACAATCGTAAATGAGGGTAACCCCGGGGAAATATCCACCTCAACCTGAACAATAGCCCCTTCCAGACCGACTACAGCGCAGCTTACAACTTTAGCCAGCATGATTCTCCTGCTCGACTGCTACCCTCAGGCTTTCCTGATATCAACAGGCCCCCGGGGGAACATAAAAAAGAAACTGGCTGGGGAAGTAGGATTCGAACCTACCCTGGCGGATTCAGAGTCCGCTGTCCTACCACTAGACTATTCCCCAGCTTACCGAAATTATAGCATGGGGCTGTGCCTATGGCAACAAGCAGCAGCCCATTAAAAGCATCAGCCGTGCTTCTATCCTTAATTTGACATCACCGCCTGTTCTGTTTATGGTTATTCGGGAAAGGAAACCAGAGCCTTGGCTGACCTCAGCATTCTACAACAAAGTTTGGGAGTCCAGTTCAACGACCTGTCTCTCCTGGAGGAGGCGCTGGTGCATACCTCTTATGTCAACGAGAACCCCGACCTTGCCCCTGCCTCTAACGAGCGGCTGGAATTCTTGGGCGACGCCGTTCTGGGATTTGTCATCGCCGAAAGGCTATATCAAGGCCCCCCCTACTCTACCGAGGGGGAGATGACCAGACTCCGGGCAGCCCTGGTACAACGCGATACCCTGGCCCAGATGGCAAAGAATATCAGCCTGGGTGACCACCTGTATTTAGGGAAAGGTGAGGAGGCAGGTGGGGGACGCAGCAAGCCAGTAAATCTAGCGGGAGTCTTGGAAGCAGTGATAGCCGCTGTTTGCCTCGACCAGGGTCTGGCTGCAGCCCGGGACTTCATCCTCAGGCTTTTCCGCAAGGAGCTAAGGAAAGCGGCAAGGCAGGGGGTAAAACCCGACTGCAAGTCACAGCTCCAGGAGCTTATCCAGGCTAGACAGCAGTCACCCCCGGTCTACCAGGTGATAGCAGCAGCAGGTCCCGACCACGACAGGAGATTTACCGTCGAGGTAAAGGTGGGCGATGTTGTGCTGGGTAAAGGGTCAGGCAAAAGTAAGAAGTCAGCCGAAACTGAAGCCGCTCGCTCCGCACTGGAAAAACTTCGCTTTACAGTATAAAACCTCTCTGCTAAACTTAGACTAACAACGCCTTTACAGATAGGGGTGTTATTATGGGTCGTCGAGATTATAGACGAAGAGAACCGAAGAAAGCCAAAAAGAGCCCCGGGAAGATCTCAACAACGAGTATCTTGCCAATCTCACTCACTGTGGAAACAATCAAGAAGGGAAAGAAAGAACAAAGAGAAGAAGAGTAAGCAGGAATACTGGCTTACCAGCGGTTTTACCGCGATGGGAAAAGCCAGAGTCCCCAGGCTGGTGAGATTGGTGAGAGCGGTTGGTAACAAGTAATGGCTGACACGGCGGCGGTCCGGGTAATAGTATACGGCTACGTTCAGGGGGGTTTCTTCCGTGACTTCACTTCCCGGTGGGCCACCGGGCTGAACCTGACAGGCTATGTACGTAACCTGCATCACCAGCAAGCGGTGGAAGTCCAGGCTGAGGGAGAAAGAGAGAGGCTTTTAG
>JAUWPF010000001.1 GCA_030611745.1 Chloroflexota bacterium
TTCCCGGGCGATGGTGATGGACCCTAACGGCTCAGAAGACTCGTTCAGGACCTTGAGAATGGCTACTACCTTTCTTTCCGTGTCAGAGCCGGTGTTCTGTACCATGCGAACCCCCCTTAGAGGTTTAGCACCGATTATTGCCATTATATCACCCCTCCATCAAAACCTAAATAGTTAGCATGTTGAACTCTGCCACATTATTTAATCAATATAGCTAACAATTTTTTAGAAAGTGATAACCAGTCTTCCTGCATTTATTTTATATCCGCGTGGTAGCCCTGCAGAGACTTGACATCCGATCTACCCTTGAGGTAAGCGGTTATGCCTTTGACGGCAGCCATAGCGGCGGCTAACGTGGTGATATAGGGCACCCTATACTTGATGGCTGCCTTACGGATGTATGAGTCATCATACTGGCTCTGCTTGCCGCTGGGCGTATTGATTATCAGTTGAATTTCACCATTTACTATACTGTCTACAATGTTAGGTCGCCCCTCGTGCATCTTGAGAATTAAGTCAGATTCGATACCGTGGCTAGCAAGAAGCTGAAGGGTGCCTTGAGTCGCCCTAATTTTAAAACCGAGCCCGGTAAATTGCTTTACCACTTTCAGCGCCGCAGGCCGGTCCTTCTCCGAAACAGTTATCAAGACCGCCCCCTTTGTTGGTAGCAATTGCCGTGCCGCCTCCTCGGCCTTAAAGAACGCCAGGCCAAATGAACCAGCGATTCCCAGCACCTCACCAGTCGAGCGCATTTCAGGCCCTAAAATGGGGTCCACTTCAGGAAACATGGGAAATGGGAAAACAGCCTCTTTGACCCCGAAATAAGGAATCTTTTGAGGCTTGATATCGAGCTCGGCCAGCTTCTTGCCCAGCACGATCTGGGTTGCTACATGGACCATAGAGATATTACAAACCTTTGAGACGATTGGCACGGTGCGTGATGCCCGCGGGTTGGCTTCCAATACATAAACAACATCTTTGGCGATGGCGTATTGAATATTCATCAGGCCGATAACATGAAGTGCCCGGGCAATTTTTTTCGTGTATTCATAAATCGTATTGATGTGCCTGGCAGGTATGCTGACGGACGGGATCACACAGGCTGAATCGCCAGAATGGACACCGGCTAATTCGATGTGCTCCATAACTGCGGGCACAAATACATCGGTCCCGTCAGCAATGGCATCTACTTCGGCCTCGATTGCGTTTTCAAGAAACCTGTCGATGAGGATGGGGCGGTCGGGAGTAACCCCCACTGCTGTGGCAACATATTCTTTGAGCATCTCCTCGTCATAGACTACCTGCATGCCACGTCCGCCCAACACATATGATGGTCGCACTATTAAGGGATACCCGATTTGCTCGGCAATACCTAGTGCCTCCTTCAGGTTACTGGCCATCCCGGATTCCGGCATGGGAATGCCAAGCTCTTGCATCATCTGGCAGAAACGGTCTCGGTCCTCAGCAAGGTCTATGGTTTCAGGGGACGTGCCTAAGACTTTGACTCCAGCCTCGGCCAATTCGTTGGCAATGTTGAGCGGGGTCTGACCGCCGAACTGAACAATTATACCTTCAGGCTTCTCCTCTTCGTAGATATTCAAAACATCTTCAACTGTCAGTGGCTCGAAATAGAGCCTATCCGATGTGTCGTAGTCGGTTGAAACTGTCTCGGGGTTACAGTTAATCATTATCGACTCGTATCCCTCGTCACGTAAGGCAACAGCGGCATGAACACAGCAGTAGTCGAATTCTATTCCCTGGCCGATGCGGATTGGGCCACTGCCGATGACTATGGCTTTCTTTTTTTCAAGAGGCTGTGCTTCGTCCTCCTGCTCGTAGGTGCTATAGAAATACGGCGTGCTGGCATCAAATTCGGCAGCGCAGGTATCGACAATCTTATAAACGGGCTGTACATTCCAACTACGACGCAGCTGCCTTACATCCCCGTGAAGCCTGTCTGTTAGGGCTCCGATTTGCTCGTCGGAGAAACCGAGCCGCTTTACCTGCCAGATAAGTTCGGGAGTCAGCGGTTGGGATCGAAGTGTCTTTTCCATATCCACAATATTCTGAAGCTTGGTAGTAAACCACAAGTCGATCTTGGTATGTTCCGTAATAGCCTCAGGAGTTATCCCTCTTCTTAAGGCAGCCATTATTGCCCACAATCTCAAGTCATTTGGCTCCAGGGGATAGGAATTGATACCGGTTGCCTGCTTCCACCTAGGGTCTTCCCAAAGGAGTGATCTCCTGCTCAACTCCAGAGAGCGCACCGCTTTCTGGAGGGCAGCCTCAAAACAACGGTCAATAGCCATTGCTTCGCCAGTGGCCTTCATCTGGGTGCCAAGAGTGTGGTTACCGGAGGCAAACTTGTCAAACGGCCAGTGGGGAATCTTAACCACCACATAGTCCAATGCTGGCTCAAAGGAGGCCATTGTTTTACCAGTTATCTGGTTTGGAATTTCGTCCAGTTTCTTGCCCACAGCTATTTTGGTAGCGACCCGGGCAATGGGGTAGCCGGTGGCCTTACTGGCTAAGGCTGAGCTGCGGCTTACCCGAGGATTAACCTCAATCACATAGTATTTCTCGCTTTTAGGGTCAAGGGCGAACTGGACATTACAACCCCCTTCAACCCCGAGGGCACGGATAATCTTGAGGCTGGCTGTTCGTAACATCTGATATTCTTTATTAGTCAGCGTCTGACTTGGCGCGACAACGATGCTATCACCGGTATGAACTCCCATTGGGTCGATGTTTTCCATGTTACAAACCGTGATGCAGTTGTCGGCACCGTCTCGCATCACTTCATACTCAATCTCTTTCCAGCCAACCACTGATTTCTCGAGCAGCACTTGTTGGATCGGGCTAGCTGCCAACCCTCTGGTAACTGCCGTCCCCAGTTCCTCCCGGTTATTAGCCATGCCACTACCAGTTCCACCCAAGGTGTAGGCCGGACGGATTATCAGGGGTAGGCCTATCTCCTTAGCTGCTTCTCTCGCTTGTTCCAGAGTATTGACGCTGACACTACTCGGTACTGGCTCCCCGATATCAATTAGCAGCTGCTTGAATAACTCTCGGTCTTCGGCCTTTTTTATCGTCTGAATTGGTGTCCCCAGGCTTCTTACCTTGTATTTATCAAGAATGCCGGCATCAGCCAGGTCTACAGCGAGATTAAGTCCGGTCTGTCCGCCGAGAGTGGGCAGCAATCCGTCAGGGCGCTCCCGCTTGATAATGTGAGTAAGCACATCTACAGTGAGAGGCTCAATGTAGACAATATCGGCGATGCCCTCGTCGGTCATGATAGTGGCCGGGTTTGAATTGACAAGGACCGAGGTTACTCTCTCCTCCCGCATCGCCTTGCATGCCTGGGGGCCGGCATAGTCGAACTCAGCCGCCTGCCCGATGATAATAGGCCCTGAACCGATGATTAAAACCTTAGATGGTTTCAAGTTTTTTATTCCTATATCTACTTTGCCTCCTTTACCATCTCCAGAAACCTGTCAAAGAGGTAGGTGTTATCCAGGGGGCCGGGGGAAGCCTCGGAATGATACTGGATGGCAAATATGGGGAGCTCCTTATGGCGCAGGCCCTCTATTGTGTCGTCATTAAGGTTTATGTGGGTAACTTCTAAGCCATCTCTGAGAGTGTCCGGGTCAACGGCATAACCATGGTTTTGAGCCGTGATATAGATTCTGCCGGTAGCTAACTCACGGACAGGATGGTTACCGCCGCGGTGGCCAAACTTCAACTTGAATGTCCTGGCGCCAAAGGCGCGGGCAATAAGCTGATTACCCAGGCAAATACCCATAATTGGCTTCTTACCGGTGAGCTGCTTAACTGTAGCCACTATGTAATCCAGTAACTCAGGGTCTCCTGGGCCTGGAGAGAGGAGAATGCCATCCGGCTTCAGGCTGAGGATTTCCTCTGCTGACATAGTGCAGGGCACAACGGTTATCTTGCAGCCCAAGCGGTTCAGGATACGGAGGATGTTATACTTCAAGCCGCAGTCCAGAACAACAATATGGTATATCGTCGCCGGGCCCTCCGGCTGCCACTGATAGGGGGCCTGGGTAGTTACCTGTCTGACAAAATCAATTGAGCCATAGTTGGGCACCTTCTGTAATTCTTCCAGGGCCTCCTGCGGAGCCTTATTACTGGTTATCATTCCCATCATTACCCCGCCTGAGCGCAGCCGGCGAGTTATCGCCCGGGTATCCACGCCGTGAATTCCAGGGATGCCGTTTTCGGCTAGATATTGGTGAATGGTCTTTTGGCTTAAGTGGTGATTGGGCTTGAGGCATTCCTCCCTGACGACGAAGCCTCTAACCTGTATTCTGGCGGATTCAAAATCTTGCTCATTAATGCCGTAGTTGCCGATGAGGGGATAGGTTGGAACCAGAATCTGTCCGGCGTAGGAGGGGTCGGTCAGCATCTCCTGATAGCCAATCATGCTGGTGCAAAATACTACCTCACCAAAGGAGGCGTCAGCCTCGGCACCAAAGGAGTATCCCTGATACATCGAGCCGTCTTCCAAAACTAAAAATGCCTGTTTACTCATATTATCTTTCAGAACTCTGTTACCTCTTCATTCCAAGCTACCTAATCTCTGGTCAACTTGTTATCATCCTCTTGAACCCATTGGTAATGGGTAGCCTTCTGTCTCTCCCAAAGGCCTTGGGTTTTTCTTAGTGCCGGGTGGTGCCCGCCGATGTTGACGTCGGCGTATACTAACCCACTTGCCCTCAGCTCTGAATACCTTCGGCTTATAAGACTGGCAGATATCTCTTAAGCTCGTAATCGGTTACCTGAGTCCGGTACAGGTCCCACTCAATTTTCTTGTTTTTAATGAACGCATCGAAGACATGGTCGCCCAGAGCCTTACGTACTAGCTCACTCTTTGCTGTCAGTTGAAGCGCCTCCCAGAGGCTGGCAGGTAGAGTATCTATACCTCTTTTCTGCCTCTCCTCCTCGCTCATCTCATATACATTTTCTCCTACCGGCTCCGGGGCTTCATATCCCTTCTCAATTCCTTCCAGACCAGCCGCCAGCATAACACTGAAGGCAAGATAGGGATTGCAGGCAGGGTCAGGTGACCTGAACTCAATCCTGGTGGCATTTTCTTTACCTGGCCGGTACTCAGGAACACGAATGAGATCAGACCGGTTCCGTCTTGCCCAGGAAAGATAGACTGGTGCCTCATAGCCGGGAACCAGCCGCTTGTAGGAATTGACCCACTGGTTACAGACCAGGGTGATTTCAGGGGCATGCCTCAGCAGCCCGGCTATATAGTACCTGGCCTCTTGAGAGAGATGATACTCATCGCCTTTGTCGAAGAAGGCGTTGCGCTCACCTTTGAAAAGCGACTGGTGCACATGCATCCCACTGCCATTTATGCCGAAAACAGGTTTGGGCATAAAGGTAGCATAAACCTCGTGCTTCAAGGCGACTTGCTTGACCACCAGGCGGTAGGTCATCACGTTGTCGGCCATGGTCAGGGCATCGGTGTACCTCATATCTATTTCGTGCTGGCTCTCAGCGACCTCGTGGTGGGAGTACTCAATGCCGATACCCATCTCCTCCAGGGTGAGCACCGTGTCTCTCCTCAGGTCGGTGGCCGCGTCAAGGGGGGTCATATCAAAGTAGCCTCCCTTGTCCAGTGGCTCAGTTCCTTTTGAGTCTCTAAAGTAGAAATACTCAAGCTCCGGCCCCACATAAAAGGTATAACCCATGTCGGCCACCCGTTTCAGATTTCTCTTTAACACATACCTGGGGTCGCCTTCAAAGGGTTCACCACCGGGCTTTAAGACATCGCAGAACATTCTGGCCACGGCTTGCTCCCTCGGCCGCCAGGGAAGAAGTTGAAATGTATCCGGGTCAGGCAGCGCCACCATATCGCTTTCATCGATGCGGGCAAAACCCTCGATAGATGAGCCATCAAACCCCATCCCCTCCTCCAGGGCACCTTCCAGTTCCTCCACGGTAATGGTAAAGCTCTTCAGGAAACCGAGGATATCAGTAAACCACAGCCCGATAAACCTTACATCACGCTCCTTCGCCATCTTGAGAACATATTCTTTGGCTTCTATGACTTCTTTGACTTTAGCCATCTCTTTGAACCTCCTTAAATTTGACTAGAGTGCCTCTTCGCCTTTCTCCCCGGTTCTTACTCTAATCACGCTTTCCACAGGATAGATGAAAATCTTGCCATCGCCGACCTCGCCGGTCCTGGCACTGGTCACAATCGTATCCACTATCTGATTTACCTCACTGTCCCGAGCCACAATTTCCAGCTTTATCTTTGGTGGGAACTCCACCTCGAATGTTGTGCCGCGAAACTGTTCCTTAAGCCCTTTCTGTTTCCCATGTCCCTCAACGGGAGTCTTTGTCATTCCAGGGTAGCCTGCTTTTTTTAAAGCATCCTTTACCTCCTCAAATTTTTCTATTCTGATTATGGCTTCTATCTTTTTCATTTTCTTCACGCCCCCTTACTTATCCCTTCCGGTTAGCTTTTCCGCATGGTAACAAAGTCCGGGTAGGCTGGAGTGCCGTGCTCGGGTATATCCAGACCCTGAAGTTCCTCTTCGGGAGATATGCGGACACCGAAAGCCTTGTCCATTAGCTTAAAGGTTAGGTACCCCGTACCGAATGCCCAGGCAAAAACTACTATGCAGCTGATAAACTGGGCGAGTAGCTGTTCACCACCGCCGCCGTAGAGTAGTCCGGTAACATAAGGTGCCTCAACTGAATAATTACCGTAGGTGCCATCGGCAAAGAAACCAAGGCTCAGCAGTCCCCATAGCCCACAGGTACCATGCACACTTATGGCGCCCACCGGGTCGTCTATCCCCTTAGCTTCAAGGAACTTGACACTGGCATACATCAGCCCTCCGGCAATAAGACCGATTGCAATGGCCGCCCAGCCTTCTACCCAGGCACAGGGAGCAGTAATCGCAACCAGGCCTGCTACCGCGCCGTTTAAAGCCATACCGGTATCCCATTTCTTGGTTCTCCATTTAGCTATAAGTAATGCTGAGAGTGTTGCCGCTGCCGCTGCCAGGTTGGTATTGACAGCGATAACCGCTATTCTCAGGTGATGGGCGTTACAGGTGCTGCCGGAGTTAAAGCCAAACCAGCCAAACCACAGGATGAAGACCCCCAGGGCAGCCAGCACTATACTGTGGCCCGGGATTGCCCGCGGCTTGCCATCTCTATCATACTTGCCAAACCTGGGTCCGAGAACCATTGCCCCGGCCAGGCCAACGAAGCCACCGATAGCATGGACCACCCCCGAACCGGCGAAGTCTACAGCCCCCAATCCGAAGGGCAGTTGAGAGAGCCAGCCCCCTCCCCAGACCCAGTGACCATAGATGGGGTAAATAATGGCACTGACTACTATGCTGTAGATAAAATAAGCCTTGAACTTCAGCCGCTCGGCAACAGCTCCGGAGACGATGGTAGCGGCTGTAGCGCAGAAGACCAGCATCCAGAACATATTGAGATATTTATCTACATCATAGTAATCACCGAGCATAAGCCAGCCTTCGGTGCCCCAGAGGCCGTGCCAATCACCACCCATCATTATGGCGTAACCGATGATGAAAAAGACGAGCGAGCCAGTGACATAATCCATCAGATTCTTGGTCATCAAATTGGTGGCGTTCTTGGCCCGACAAAATCCCGCCTCCAGCATAGCAAAGCCAGGCTGCATGAACATTACCAGGAAGGCGCAGACCAGTATCCACACATAATCTACCGCCGCATCCGCTGTCCCTCCTAGCCCAGTGGGGTCAGCAGCCAGAGCTATACTGCCTCTCATTGCTGCCCACGCCAGCCATACCAGGCAGACGAGGCTGAGGGTTAATCCTACTCTTACTACTATCCTCATCACATTGCTTCTCAGATTCATAGCTATCCTCCTCTCTAAAAGAAGGATAACAGCCAGATGTTTCCAACAGATTACAGCCAGATTAAATCTATGTTACGGAAATTATTAATTAGAGATACCGGAGGAGAACCCGCCTCTCCACCTACCCATGGATTCAACCTCCCCCTCGGTGTTGAAGAAGTCCCTGAATATTTTGAAGTAGTAAAGCTCTTCCTTGGATGAAATTCCAACCCAATCAAATTGCCTTTTCGCTTTATCGAATTCAGCGTCCGATATTTCATCCCCGGCAACCTCTATGAGTAGCCGCTCTGAGCCGCAGCCAGCGGCAAATTCCATCTTGGTTCTCCACAGAACCTCATCGGGTAAGTAGCCAGTGAATGCCTGCCTCAGGAGCCACTTTTCAATATCATCCTTTCCGTTGTTTGATACCTTCAAGCCGGGGTCAACAGACATCGCATATTCCACGAGGTCTATATCAAGAAACGGCACTCTTCCCTCGATAGAGTGTGCCATGGTGGCGCGGTCTACCCTCTGGAGGTTCATATTGTGCAGCCCGGTGAGAATCCTCATTGATTCTCTATGGACCTCTGCCTCACTGGCAAATTGCTTGATGTAGTGATAGCCGGCAAATATCTCGTCCGCTCCCTCACCGGTAAGTATGACCTTCACGTAGTCCCCGGCCAGCCGCGAGACGAAGTAGGTTGGAATGGCGCTTCGCACCAGAGGAGGGTCGAAGGATTCGAGGTGGTATATAACATCGGGCAACACCTTGATTATCTCGTCTCGGTCGTATACATATTCGTGGTGCTCGGTGCCCAGGAAACCGGCAACCTTTCTGGCATATCCCAGGTCGGTAGCCCCTTCTACCCCCACAGAGAAGGTATCCAGGTGGTCAAAGTGCTGCTTCGATACGGCGCATATTAAGCTGCTATCAATGCCACCACTGAGAAAGCAGCCTAACGGGACATCAGACATCCAGCGCTTCTGCACTGCTTTACTCAATCTCCGGTGTAGCCCCTCGGTTATCTTGTCTATATCCTCTTCCCAGCACTCGATCTCCGGGAGCCGGTAGTATTGAACCAGCCCTTCTTTCGAAGAGTAGTAGTGCCCGGGAAGGAACTCCTGAATGCTATCTACTACTCCCTCCAGTGCCTTAATTTCAGAGGCGAAGAAGAGGCAGCCATCCTTCTGCCCCTGATACAGGGGCTTTATCCCCAGTGGGTCTCGGGCAACAAAGATATCCCTTCCGTCGTAGAGCACAAAGGCAAACATCCCGTCCAGCCTTGAAACCGATTCTTCTCCCTCTTCCTCAAAGAGATGAAGGAGCACCTCGGTATCTGAATTGGTGCGGAAGTGGTGTTGAGAGAGTTCATCTTTCAGTGTCAGGTAGTTGTAAATCTCACCGTTGCATATAACACATTTTTGCCCATCCTCAGCGAATATCGGCTGCCTGCCGCCGGCCACATCTATTATGGAAAGCCTTCTTTGCCCCAGGGCAATATTGCTATCCACATAGGTATCATGGTCATCCGGACCGCGGTGAGACAACCTATCCAGCATGGTATCCAGATAGGGCGCCCACTGGCCGGCATTATCTCCATAGATGGCAATAATTCCACACACCGCTAATCCTCCTTTACAAATCTGTAGCCGATGTTCCGCACTGTTTCAATGAACGTATGGGTTGAGTCCTCAATCTTGCTCCTGAGTCTTCTGATGTGGACGTCTACTGTCCTGTCCCCACCGTAGTAGTCGTAGCCCCAGACCTTGTTGAGCAAAGCCTCACGGGTAAACACCTTTCCCTTGTTACCCACCAGAAACTTGAGCAGTTCATACTCCCTGAAGGTTAACGCTACCAACCTGCCTTCTATGGACACCTCGCACCTGGAAAGGTCTATTACCAGGTCACCGCATTTAACTAGCTCGCTGCTGTCCCTGTTGCTTTCTCTGTACTGGAGCCGTTCTACCCTTAATGCTAGTTCCGTTACCTCGCAGGGCATGATGATGAAATCATCTACGCTCAGGTCGCCGTCAAGGCTATCAAGGCTCTCCTTATTGACCAGGGCGATAACAGGCAGATGCCTTTTTTCCTTGAGCCTTTGGGCCAGCTCCCGCCTGGAATCAGGCGAGTGGCCGTCCATTTCCACCAGCACTAAATCATGGGCTTGCTCGGCAACCTGCCTGACCAGTTCCCCTCTATCAGAAGCAAGCGAGCAGGCAAAGCCCCTCTGGGTGAGCCCCGAGCGCAACTTCTTTACCGCTTCGTTTTCTCCAGCTATTATGAGTAGGCTAAACAAGATTAAATTATCTCCGTCCTGACTGCTTCTAGGTGCCAGAAGCTTTCCATCCGGCCAGAGTCAATCACGCCGCACAGGGCATGATTTATCACATCTATGCCGACCTCAGCCGCTGCTGCCACCGGATTCAGCCCGTCGCTGAGTATCATTCCCACCTTGTTCGGCGCTACCGGAAACTCACATAGCGGCTCACTTATTCCACCAAGCATGACCAGACCTCTTACTAGTGTTGCCTGTAACTGGTCAATAACTGTCTCCGCTTGTGGTCGAGCTAAAGCCGGGAGCTCCCAGAAGCTAGCCAGCATCTTGCCCTCACCCCCTTTGACTACTCTGCCCACACTGGTCATCCTGCTAGCAATAAATACTTCAGCCGGGTCCAGAGAGCAACCAGCATACTCAATGAGGTCAACAAAGCGTAAGGGCTTATGATGTCGAACCTGGAGTATACCTCCGAATTTAGAATCCACCGAGATGCCCGCCTTGAGCAAAGCAGCACTGACCACAATGCTGGATACCGTAGCCAGGCCTACCCTGCCCTGGGGCACAATCACTTCTCCCAATCTTTCCCCTTCATAAGCCACAGCTACCAGGTTACTGAGACAAAGGTTGACTTCAAATGCCTCCTTCATTACTCTTATAGCTTGGCGGAATTTTTCTCCAGGGAAAAGGGATATGCTGACAGGAATATTTCCACTACCCTTCTTCGAGTCAAAAGAGGTCTGGTAAGCCAGCATCTGGATTCTGGCAGTCACTGAACCTACCCGGTCACCAATCAGAGCACTGCCAAGTTCTTCAAACCCTGATGGGGTAATTAATCGGCCATCTCTTCTGCCCGCAGGGCAGGTAAGCCCTCGTTCATCCATCAGTTTGAGATGATACCTGACTGCCCTCTCTCCCAGGTCAATACCCAGGTTACCTAGCTGACGGGAGATGACTCTGCCCCCCAGTGGCTGCGGAGAAGCGCTGAGAACCTTCAGAATCGCTATCACTTTCCTCTCTACACCTTGGGTTTCTTGACCTATCATGCTTTATCACCTTCTTAATAGGCAAAAAGTCGTCCGTAAGGTCGGAGCCAGCGGGGGAAGAGTTTTATGAAGTTATGCTTTAGTATCCCCTTAGCTTTGTAGCCGAAATGAGCGGCAAACTCACCAACGAATTTCTGAAGAATCTGGTAGTCCTTCTCTTCCAGCTCGGCAACGCCCACCTCCTTGCCTAACTGGTAATCCTCGATGATCCCTCTCAAATAAATCACGCCGCCGTGCATTCCGGTGCCGATAAATTTGGCTTTGTGGCGTTCCTCTTCCGTCAGGTTAAGACCTAGTAGAATCAGGATGCCGCCCGCCATGTACTCGCCGGGGAAGTCCTGGGCGGTGCCGCCGATGACCACTACCGGCTTCTTATTGCCGTACTCCTTCATATGGATGCCGGCTCGATAGCCAACGTCATCACGGACAAAGATTCTACCTCCCCTGGCGGACAAACCAAGAATATCCCCGGCATGCCCGTGAACAATTATCTCTCCCTCATTCATGGTATTCCCACAGCCATCCTGAGCATTACCGTGTACAGTAATCCTCGGGCCATCCATGAAGGCTCCCAGGTCGTTGCCGGGGGTACCAAAGACTTCAATGTTTACCGGCTTACCCAGGTCAGTCCCGATGTACCTCTGCCCGTAGACGTTGCGGAGCTCGATTTTGCTGGTGCCGTTGGAGGTCATATCTCTCAGTCTGGCGTTAAGCTCCCGATAGGAAACGCCGCTGGCATCTATTTTCATTACCCGATTAGTTTCTTTCTGTGCCATCTTAGCTTCCTGCCATCCTGACCCCCAGGATTTCGAGTTCAGTATCGGTAAGTCCGATACCCCTCAAGTGCAAACGATTGCCACGCAGGCTTTCCAGGGCATTAATGCCCATACCACCCAATATATCCTTTAATTCGAGGCTCCACCCGCGAAGGAGGTTGGCCAGCCTGCGGGCACCGATGTCAGGATTGACCCGCTTGGTCAGAGCCAGGTCAGTAGTGCAGATACCCCAGGCACATTTCCCGGTATGGCACTGCTGGCAGACGTGGCAGCCCAGGGCTACCAGGGCCGCAGTTCCAATATAGATGGCATCGGCACCCAGGGCGATTGCCTTAGCCACATCGCCGCTATTTCTTATTCCGCCCGAGACCACGATAGACGCCTGGTTGCGTATGCCCTCCTGCCTCAGGCGGCTATCCACCGAGGCCAGTGCCATCTCAATAGGGATGCCGACATTGTCACGGATAACCTTGGGGGCGGCACCGGTGGCTCCCCTCAGTCCGTCGAGGACGATAATGTCAGCACCGGCCCGCACCATACCGCTGGCAATAGCCGCTGAGTTGTGGACAGCGGCAATCTTTACCGATACCGGTTTTGTATAGTTGGTTGCCTCCTTTAAGGCATAGATAAGCTGTGACAGGTCCTCAATGGAGTAGATGTCGTGCTGCGGGGCCGGCGACAGGGCATCGGTTCCCTGGGGAATCATCCGCGTTAGTGATACCTCGGTGCTCACCTTTTCCCCGGGAAGGTGCCCACCGATACCGGGCTTTGCCCCCTGGCCAATCTTAATCTCAATCACCTGAGCGGCGTCCAGGTACTCAGGATGGACACCGAAGCGCCCTGATGCCACCTGGACGATGGTGTTACTCCCGTATTGATATAAGTCGGGGTGAAGCCCTCCCTCGCCGGTATTCCACAGGGTTCCCATTTCCGTAGCTGCCCGGGCGAGAGACTTATGTACGTTAAGGCTCACCGCGCCGTAGGACATAGCGGTAAACATGACCGGGACTTCTAGTTTGACCTGAGGCGCCAGCTCTGTTTTCAGGCAGTGTGAATCCGGCTCAAGCTCTACCCGGTCGCTTTTTCGCCCCAGATAGGTAGTAAGCTCCATCGGCTCCCGCAGTGGGTCAATGGATGGATTGGTTACCTGACTGGCATTTAGAACAAGGTGGTCCCAGTAGATGCGCTGGCCCTTATCATTACCCATCCCGGTGAGGAGTACTCCCCCCGTCTCCGCTTGCTTGATGATATCCTCAATAACCTCAGGCCGCCAGTTATAGTTCTCCCGGTAGTCCATGGGATTCCGGCTGATAGTTATTGCCCGGGTAGGACAGAAGAGCGCGCAGCGATGGCAGCCAACGCAGTTCTCCTCACGGCTCCTCACCTCGTCATCCTCGGCATCGTAGTAGTGAACATCGAAAGAGCACTGGTTGACGCACACCTGACACTGGATACACCGTTCAGGGTCTCGTTCTATTAAAAATTTAGATGGTAGGTAGGTCTTCACTGGACTCCTTTTTAGCTTCGTATCGGTATTCCCTTTTTCGCCAGATATTCCTTGGCCTCCCGGATAGAGTAAGTTCCATAATGGAAGATGCTGGCTGCCAGAACTGCATCCGCCTTGCCTGAAACCAGAGCCTGGTAAAGGTCTTCCAGGGTGCCGGCACCGCCACTGGCAATAACCGGCACACTCACTGCCCCGGAGATAGCGCGGTTAAGCTCAATGTCATATCCCGCTTGATGTCCATCGGCATCCATACTGGTAAGCATCAGTTCCCCCGCCCCGAGTGCTACTGTCTCCTTTGCCCAGTCGAGGGCGTCGATGCCGGTTGCTTTCTGACCGCTATAGATATAGACCTCCCACTTAGGCTCTTGACTGCTCTCTACCCGTTTGGCATCTATGGCGACCACGATGCACTGGCTGCCGAATTTTTCGGCGCCTTCTCTAATTAGCCGGGGATTGAGCACGGCTGCTGTGTTTATCGAAACCTTATCTGCCCCTGCCCCCAGCATACGCCGCATATCATCAATGCTGCGCAGTCCGCCACCTACGGTAAGTGGCATAAACACATTCTCAGAGATGCGCTCAACCACATCTGCCATGGTGTCGCGTCCCTCAGGGGTAGCCGTTATATCCAGAAAGACCAGTTCGTCAGCGCCCTCCTCGTAATAGAAGCGGGCTAGCTCTACCGGGTCGCCGGCATCACGCAGCTGGACAAAGCTCGTTCCTTTTACCACCCGCCCCCCTTTCACATCAAGGCAGGGGATAATCCTTTTAGTTAGCATCCGACGTTACCTCTTCACCGATAGTTACCGGCTGTGGCTGAGGTGATGTTCCCAGCCTTCCCACAATAGGCTCACCGCCCATCGGAATCCATGCCCTGTCCAGGTCGGGACAGATGAGACGGATAGCCGACTCTTCGGACGAAAGGTATAACATGTCACCCTTCACCCCGACGGTAAGGGGACGGAGTCTAACGCGGTCAGTAAGCCCGATCATCTCACCGTGATGGGCAATAATTACCGTGAAAGGCCCGTTTAAGAGCAGACTGCCATATACCTGACGCAGCGTCCGGAGCAGCTTCTGCTCCCCCGGAGGACAGCGCTCAATATCATTCCAGAAGGGAGGAGCCAGCACCCTGGCCGCAATCTCGATGGGAAGTCCGTGTTTCCGCACCAGCAGGTCAACAGCATAAGCCACCACCTCAGTATCGGTCTGCAGGGTACAGCGATAGCCAAATTGCTCCAGATAGCGCCGGTTTATTCCGTAGGATGAAATCTCACCGTTATGGACCACAGTCCAGTCCAGAAGACCAAACGGGTGAGCCCCACCCCACCAGCCAGGGGTATTGGTAGGAAACCTACCGTGGGCCGTCCACAAGTAGCCTTGATATTGCTCCAGGCAGAAATAGGCGGCTATCTCCTCAGGGTAACCCATGCCCTTAAACACTGCCATATCCTTGCCGCTGGAAAAGACAAAGGCATCACCAAGCCTGGTGTTTATTTCCATCACCCTGTCGGCGACATAGTTATCCTCTGATTGCTCTTCGGGCTTGTGTCGGCCTACCCCAAGAAAGTAGCGCCAGACCGCTGGCGGCTGGATAATCCCCGATGTCAATCGTGTCGGCACTTCCTCGGCATAAGCCAGGTCAAACCTGTCTTTAAGAAAGGCCTCCACTTCCCGTTGTCCCTCCCGGCTTAGATACATTACATGGAGGGCATAGAAGTCAGCATATTTCGGATATAATCCGTAGATAGCAAATCCCCCGCCCAGGCCATTACCCCGGACATGCATATTGGCGATAGCCCTGATAATACCCTCCCCGGAGAACCTCCCTCCCGAGGTATCCATTACTCCAAACAGGGAACAGGCATCAATTACCTTGTCGTCGTGGTAAGGGTTATTAACCTGTCCGATATCTCTCATCGTCGTCGTCCTCAGAATAGAGTCCTACTCTCCCATGACCATCTCTTCAGCCTGCTCAAGGGGAACCGAGGAGGCCAACCCTGAAGGTGGTATCTCCAGCCCGGGTCGCCATATTTCTTCAGGGAGAGAGGCGAGGCCGAAATCGTCAGCCACAAGTTCTTGTTTGAAACCATCGGCATTTATCTTGTCCTTCATCAGACCAAAGACTATGCCCGATTTCTCAATATCACCAACAAAGACCATTCCCACCACCAGCCCGTCCTTTAACACCACCTTCCTGTAGATATAGTCATACTTCCTGCTGAGTACCTCGTAGCTATCATCAGGAGGGGTTACCACACCGGCAGAAACGGCATCCAGTCCGAAGTATCTCATGGAGTTCATCGCCGTCCCACCGGGATATTCAGTTGGGATACCAGCCATATTAAAGCCGGCAGTCCTTCCCCCGATACAGGCATTGGGCCAAACAGGGGTGAGCCGGTTCTCGCCATAGGCAAAATCATAAGCCTCAGCCACATCACCACAGGCGTAGACATCAGGGCTGGATGTGACCATGTGGCGGTCAACTATTATGCCCCGATTTACCTTTATCCCGGTGCCGGACACCAGCCCGGTGCGTGGCACAACACCAATAGCTATTACCACCAGGTTACACGGAGTCCTGCTCCCGTCATCCAGGAGGACCCCCTTTACCGGATGCTCGCCTGATATTTCAACCACGGTACGACCGGTCAGGACTTCAACCCCGGCCTGCCTGAGTGTTTCCTCTTCTAAAGCTGATGCCTCTTCATCAAGGATGGTATTCAAAATCCGCTCTTTCATCTCCACAACTCTAACTCGAGCCCCCCGCCTCACCAGTGCTTCGGTCACACTTACCCCGATGAGACCGCCACCGATGACTACGGCCTCTACTGCTCTTTCCGGCAATCGGCTTAGGAATCGGTCAATCGCTTTAGCATCATCAAGGGTGGTAAAGGTGAAGACCCCATTGAGGTTAGTGCCCTTTATTTCGGGGATAACAGGCAAGCCACCGGTGGCAAGCAGCAGCTTCTTCCAGGTTATTCTCTCTCCATCCTCCAGTTCAGCAACGTGCTCACCAATATCGAGATGCTTTACCTTCCTGCCCAGGTGAGTCTGGATATTGTTATTTTCATAGAAGCCGGCGGGGCGAAACAGCATTCTTTCCAGGGGGCGCCCCTCGGCCAGGTACTCCGAGATGAGCGGCCGGGAGTAGACAGGATAGGGCTCGTCGGCAATAATGGCAATCATCCCAGCTTTGTCCACCCCGCGGATAGCTTCAACTGCACCGATGCCCCCGGAGGAGTTCCCGATAATCAGGTATTTTACTTTCTCTGTCCTGGCCATTTCATCCCTGCCGTATTTACTGATTGCCTGCTCCTGCTGCCAGAGCCAGCCTTAAGAAATTGTCATAAATCTTGAGTCCGACCTCCCCGCTCTTTTCCGGGTGAAACTGGGTCGCTACCAGGTTTTCTCGAGCGATGATACTGCAAAACGGAATGCCATAGTCGGTCTCACCAGCTGCCAGGGATTTATCCTCCGGCTCCACATAGTAGCTGTGAACAAAGTAGAAGTTGGCTCCATCCGGTATGCCGGAAAATATGGGATGAGGAGACTGCTGCCTTACCTGATTCCACCCCATGTGCGGAATCTTTTGCCCCGGGGGGAGCTTGCGCACTCGCCCGGGAATGATGCCGAGGCACTCGTGCCAGCCACCTTCTTCGGTGCCGGTAAGTAGGACCTGGAGTCCGATACAGACGCCGAGGAAGGGGCGTTCCTCAGCAATGAATTGACGAATCGCGCTCACCAACCCCAGTGTCTTAAGGTTTTCCATAGTATCCGCGGCGGCACCAACTCCAGGCAGGATAACCGCTTGAGCATTAAGCACATCAGCGGGGTCGCTGGTTATCTTCGGGTAGTGGCCTAGCCTGGTGATAGCGTTGGCCACACTTCGCAGATTACCGGCGCCGTAATCGATTATGGCAATCACTTTATTCCCGTCCCTTCCGAGTTTCTAGCATCAAATATCAGACCTCGGCGTATATCAGTGCCTCATTAGGGCAAGCAGTAACACACGCCGGCACATCTTCTCCCGGACACAGGTCGCATTTGACAATCCTTCTTTGCTCTGTATCCCGCTTTATGGCACCAAACGGGCAAGCTAATATGCACGTCCAGCAACCAGTACACCTTTCCTCATCCACACTGATGATGCCGCTCTCCGGGTCCCTCTGGAGGGCCCCGGTAAGGCAGGCAAAAACGCAGGAGGGCTCCGCGCAATGACGACACTGCACGGCAAAGGAAACCGGTTTTCCCCCCTCAACCCACAAACGCGGCAAAGGTCGGGGTGATTCCCTTTTGAAAGCCTTGATTAAGTCTTTCGTTTGGGAGTGTTCTACCTGGCAATATACCTCGCAGAGGTGGCAGCCAATACAGGCCTCTTCCTTCACAAAGACTCTATTCACTTAAGTCACTCCTTACGTAACGCTCGACGCCAGCTTCTCAGCCGGAATAATCGCTAACCAAAAAGTATGTGTACGCCTCTGATAGAGGTATTTATTCGTAGGTTCTAATCCTATGAGAAGTGACCGGGTAACTAGTAATTGAACCGAAGGCGTAACTATCACCAAGCCCGTTATGACGACCCTCGAGAATATCTATTGCTTCTTCCCGGTAAGCATTCATAAGATAAGGGATACCAGTAACCTTGGCACATTCCTCAGTAAGGGACATCAAGTCACCACGGCGAATTGCCGGCGTACTGAAGCGCCGGGCGCCAGCCATTATCTGTTGTAGTCCCACCCTTATCTTTTCGCAGTAGCTGTATATTCCAATCGCCCCCATCGGGATGTTCTTGATCTCTTCAGAACCGACCAAGTCCTTGACGTCCTCGTAGCAAATAAAAATCTCCTCTGGTGTTGAGCCGAATTGACTAACAGTACTGGGCAATTTACCGCTTTTAATCCACTGGTCAATATTTTTGCCAACCATACCCGGGATCATTAACGCGCGTCCCATACATATCGCCTTAACAAAGGGTGCGCCCAGAGCCAGCGCCTTGAAGACGCCATCCTCACTACTGAAACCACCAGCAAAGGCAATATCAGGCACCCGTTCGCCCCGATGGGCAAGCTTATTAGCGAAATCATAGGCCGCCGAGTGTAAATAGAGGCTGGGTATACCCCATTCCTCCATCATGCGCCAGGGGCTCATTCCGGTACCACCGCCAGCGCCATCTATTGTCAACAGGTCGACTTTGGCTTTTGAGCTCCACTTGATTGCCATTGCCAGCTCGCGCAGGCTGTAGGCACCTGTTTTCAGCGTGATGCGTCTGAAGCCCAGGTCACGCAGACGTTCAACCTCGGCATAGAATGCTTCCTCGTCAATAAAGCCGAGACGGCTGTGACGCTCAAACTCCTTGAGTGAACCGTCCTCAAATGCTGCCTTGTTTATGGGGTGCGATGGGTCAGGGGTAACGATATAGCCCCGTCTTTGCAGTTCCAAGGCTCTTTCCAGGCTGTCTACCTTTATTTCCCCCCCGATGCATTTAGCACCTTGACCCCATTTCAACTCGATAGTGTCCAGACCGTGCTTTCGGCTGACATACTCAGCAACGCCCAGCCGTGTATCCTCCAGATTCATCTGCACCAGAATTTCACCGTAACCGCGGTGGTAACGACGGTAGGTCTCAATACGGCGGTCCATATCTGGGGCTGAAATAATCTTTCCGTTTCTGTCCAGTTCAAGCCCTGGGTCAATACCGCAGACGTTTTCGCCGCAGACAAGGGTAATCCCGCTCAGAGCAGCGCCGACGGCAAAATGTTCCCAGTTCCTGCGGGCTATCTCCGTAGAGCCCAACGCTCCGGTAAATATCGGTATGGTCATCCTGACCTTGCTGTCCCAGCCATATTCTGTCTCGGTATTCACGGTTGGGAAGATGGCCGTGTCCGGGTTGCCGACAACACCCTCAGGTAGACCCTCAGCACCCAGAGCATAGCCCTGGATATTTAGGTGCGAGTAATCAATGGGATAATTCTTGTCGCCGCCGGCAGTAATATCACCGAAGGGTTCGGGATAGATAAGCTCGCGGCTACGGAACGAGGCCTTGAATACCTCGCAGTTTCCGGTGCAGCCGTCAATGCACCGAGTGCATAATCCGCTCATCGGCACTACACTCTTAGAGCGATTGGCGGTCCTGGTGGCATCATTGGCATTTGGTCTCTGTAAGTTCATTTTCTTTCCTCCTCTTTATTAAGTGGTCTTTTTCTAGTTAGCTTTTATCCAGGAAACATACGGCACGGCGGGTCTGCGGGTCAGCAATGACTTTTGCCCTAGCACCGTTCGCCGCTGCTTTTACGTCAATCACTTGAACCACCTCCTCAAAGCTGCTTAATTCTGGCGATATATCCCTCAGTATATTGGGTGAGTTAGTAAAGAATTCGGTGTTAAAATCTGCGGTTTTATCATCGGGATAGACAGGAAGATAAAGTATCTCTGCCTCTACCAAGTCCTGGAAGAAATGAGTTCCGTAGGAGACTTCCGGTACATGGCCGGCCTTTTCACGGGCAACCTCTACCAGCACTGCTGTGCCATCAATATCTGAATAGCCAACATTCACGCCAAGCTCGATGTTGCTACTGCCCCAGCGACCGGGGCCCATTGCCATGATCTTACCCTCTTTGTGACGCAAATGGTCATTTAGCTTACCTATCACCCGACCCAGAGTCCTTTTCTCCTCAAATGTTGCTGCCTCGGCATACTTCCGGGGGTCAATGTAAACGATGTATCGAATATCGCTGACCACGCCAGCGCTTATCGCCCGGTTGGAGCGGAATAGCACTTGCTCTTTGGGGAGGTTTTCGGGAATCTTGATCTCAGTACCTGCTGGCATGGGCACGCGTAACGAGCGGCACTGTAGCAAGTTGACCCTCACATTACCCTTACCGTCAACGTATGCTGTAAATTCAATATCTATCGGCTGGCTCCAAGCTCCCTCCAGCTTCGTTAATATCTCCCCAATTATATTGACCATTTTGGTTCGATTTATTAGATTGTTAAAAGTCAAGATCAAGTTATTTCCTGAACCGGTTAGCGGAGTTGCAACCCAGTCACGCAGGTAGCCATCAGCTATTTCAGAGGTCAGTAAGTGAAGCGCAGGGTAGTTGTTCCCACCAATTATTTCGGCGAAAGGCTTAACCTCAAAGGTATTTGCTTCGAGATTAAGAACATCTACCATACGCTGTGAATACTTGGCTATTTCCATACCAATTTCTGGTCTGAGCTGTGGATGGCTTATGGCAATCATCCGGGGGTAGTCCCCGCTGACACGGTTCACGGCACGCGTACCCAATCCAAAGACCAGCCGTATCATCCCCTTCGTAGGGTCAATACGGTCTGTCCAGGCATAGAGGTTCCGTGAGAACGCGACTCCGGCTAGGCCGGGGAAGAAGTACTGTTTGTAGGGCATACCGGAAACCCGCTGCACCAGGATTGCCATCTGCTCATCGCCCTCGGTAAGACCGCGCCGGTGCCGATAGGAAAGGGCGTCCGGGTTTAAGGCACTGGCATAGACCAGCTTGACCGCTCTTATGAAAGCCTCCAGCCGCTCTTCTGGACTGCCCTGATTTGCACAGAACTCACTGCGGTACTTACCAGCAAAAGCGTCTGTAAAGCTGTCCTCGAGTAGGCTTGACGATCGGACAATAATAGGTGCCTGCCCATAGTAATCAAGCATACTGCGGAACTGTTCCATTACCTCCTCAGAGAATCTGCCGGCAAGAAACTTCTGCTCAACTTGAGCAAACTTATCCCAGGTTAGCTTGCCCATTTTTGTTAGCTGCAGCCTAAGCTGGAAAAGGTTATTATTAACCAGGAAGGTAAAGAATACGTCCGAGCCAATATAGAACGAATCATGCTCCTCCAGCACCTGAGTGAAGTCGGTCTCACCCTCATCTGCAACCAGAACACGCCTCGCCATTAGCATACCCGCCGCCTTACCGCCAATGCGACCGGAACCAATAAGGCGGTTTCTCACCTGCAATAGGTCATCCAAGGTCAGGTAGCGATCAGCAAGCCGGTTCAACTTGGGGTGATTACCAAATATCATCCGGGAAAGTGCTTCCTTAAGCGTCCTTGCCTCCTGAGCCTCCTTTGCCAAGGCTGTTTCGTTTCCTTGGTACTGCATAATCTCGCGATAAACCGTATCCCAGGGAGCGATTGACTGCGAGCTAATGTCAACTGGTCGCCGGCTCACACTAGTCAGTATCGTCGCTGCGTCACCGCTGCGGGAAACAGATTCCCAACCTTCATCACTAATCAAGTGTGGCAAAAACATCTGGGGGGAGTAGCGATCACAGACCTTCAGCGGATGAATATAAGTTCTTCTGCTTACATGGTAAACATCCACAAGTACCTGAGTGGTATTGCGGATACGGGCGATAGTATTATGGCCATGCTGGCCACGTCGTAGGGCAAAATAGGCTACATCATCAAGCTCAAAAAGGTAAGGGCAGGTCACTTGAAAGAAGTTAGCCAACAGTTCATCGGTAGCCCACTCGTCCACCAAAGCGGAAAGGTTATCGAAGATATAACAGGCCCTTCTACCGCATTCCTCAATTATTCGGTGCACCTCACCAGTGAAATAGTCGAACCCGGAACTGGGGTCAATTCTGGTGATCGTCAGCCCGGGCCGCGGCTCGAGGATCGCGATGTGGGGAGCGAAGCGCAGGTAAACACAATCAAAACCGTCGCGAATTGCTTGTTCAGCAAACGCTTCTGCAAAGTATGGATAGTCCTCGAGGCGGTCAACCTGCCAGACCACATTGTCACCCAAGCGAAGTCCTTGGAGGAGTTCATCCAGAGGTGTCAAGCCACTGCTGATTGTTTTCGATGCGATACTTTCCACTTTTGCCCCCTCTACCAACAGGCGCGCCTCGCGGGGTGAGCGGTTACTGGTGTTCTATTAGGCGGCTTGCGGCAACCGGTTACCGTAAACCAGTATATCATGCAATCTATATTGTGTCAACCCCTTTTCTTGGAGAATGTTGGTTAGCTATGGGAGGGTTAGCTGCGGGCAGAAAGACATCAGGCCGCTCCTTTTCGGGGTTGTGGTGGGGGGGTTCAGGGCTGGCAGGGGCAGGGCTGATTAAATGAAGTTTTTCTGAAAGGTTAAGAAGCAGACCTGAAAGCAAAATCACCGCCACGGCTGCGGTGAATTTTGCCTTACCATCCGGGGAATTTTACCCTTGCCTGGGATGGAAGTCACCCCGGCAAATATTTACATCTCTTTGGTCAGGTTGGCCAGGAACTCGGCGTTGGTTTTTGTCTTGCTCAGGCGGTCAAGGACCCGTTCGGTGGCCTCGGCAAAGTTCACGGAGTCGTTTGAAATCATCGATACCATCCGCCGTAGCAGCCATACTTGCTTTACCGTCTCTTCACCCAGAAGCAGTTCTTCTCTTCTGGTGCCGCTGCGCGGGATGTCCATTGCCGGGAAGGTCCGGCGTTCCGAGAGCCTGCGGTCGAGGTGGAGCTCCATATTGCCCGTTCCCTTAAATTCCTCGTAGATGAGCTCGTCCATCCGGCTGCCGGTATCGATGAGGCAGGTGGCGATGATGGTCAGGCTACCTCCCTCGGCGGTATTGCGGGCGGCGCCGAAGAAACGCTTTGGTGGGTAGAGAGCCGCCGGGTCGATGCCGCCGGAGAGGGTGCTGCCGCTGGGGGGCATCACCAGGTTGTATGCCCGGGTAAGGCGGGTAATCCCGTCGAGAAGGATAAAGACGTCCTTACCGTGTTCTACCATTCGCTTGGCTTTCTCCAGTGCCAACTCGGCGACCCGCGTCTGATTCTCCACCGGCTCATCGAAGGTGGCACCTATTACCTCACCCTTGACGGAACGCCTGATATCGGTGACCTCCTCGGGACGCTCGCCGATAAGGCATACCATCATGTGGATATCATTATAGTTGATGCTGGCGGCATTGGCGATGGCCTTCAGCAATAAGGTTTTACCGGCTTTGGGTGGTGATACAATCAGTCCTCGCTGTCCCCGTCCGATAGGGGCAATAAGGTTCATGAGCCGGGTGGACAACTCACCGGGTGAGTTTTCCAGGTTGATCAGCTTGTCAGGGAAGGTCGGGGTGAGTGAGGCAAACCGGGGTCGGCTTTTAGCCAGCTCGGGGTTGAGGTCGTTAATTGCCTGCACCCTGAGCAGGCTGTAGTATTTCTCGCTGTTCTTGGGGGGGCGCCCCTGACCGGCAACGCTGTCCCCGGTGCGCAGTCCGAAGCGGTGAATCTGGGATTGGGAGACATAAATATCGGATGAGCTGGGCAGGAGTGAGTCCTGCCTGAGGAAGCCATAGCCATCGGCCATAATCTCCAGGTCGCCGCTGCAGAAGACGTAGCCCTGCTGCTCGGTGTCGGCCTGGAGCAGGCGCATGACGATGTCCTGCTTCTTGAGGCTGGTGCAATTGGTGATGCTCATCTCCCTGGCTAGCTCAATGAGTTCGTCTCTACTTTTATTTTCTAGTTCGGCAATGTTCATGGTGTAACCTCATTCCTGGTGATTATTGTTGCTCGGAAAGGTGTTGCCAGTCGGCGAGGAAGCGGGTGATGCCGGTATCGGTGAGCGGGTGGCGTATCATCTGCATCAGCACCGCGTAGGGGACGGTGGCGATATGGGCCCCGGCTTTGGCGGCAGCGACACAGTGCTCGGGGTGACGAATGCTGGCGGCAATCACCTGGGTGGGTAGCTGGTAGTGCGTGAAGACATCGACCATGTCTTTAACCAGCTCCATGCCGTCATGGCCGATATCATCCAGTCTGCCGACGAAGGGGCTGACATAGGTGGCGCCGGCTAATGCCCCGAGGAGAGCCTGGTTCAGGGAGAAGCAGAGGGTAAGGTTGACCTTGATGTTTTCCTTAGCCAGGACGGAGGTGGTCTCCAGCCCCTCGGCGGTAGCCGGGATTTTAATCACGATATTGGGTGCCCAGGTAGAGATTTGCCGTGCCTGCTCAATCATGGCTTGAGCTTCCTCTACTACCACCTCAGCCGAAACCGGTCCCGGGATAATGGAGCAGATTTCCTCGATGGTAGCCCTGTAGTCAGCCGGTTTTTCCCTGGATACCAGAGAGGGGTTGGTGGTGATGCCGCTGATTACCCCCAGTCTGGCAGCTTGCCTGATGTGGTCAATATTGGCGGTATCGAGAAAAATGCGCATTTAGACCTCCGTAACTAATTGGGTTGAGGCAGGACGACACTATGTAAGCGCTCATAGATGCTTTCGGTGGCTGAACTAAAGTGCTGAATAAAGATGTGCTCTGGCATTCAGAAAAACCAAACCCTCAGGCTAAAAGCCTGCTAAGTTGGGGAAACGCTTTCTATAATCCTTTGGGAAACAGCTCTACGTCGAGTTTATCCTGGCGATAGCGGGGAATAAATACTAGCCTAATTATAGGCAGGCAATTGCCAGTTGTCAAGTTCACATTGGCTGGGACTCATCAACCTCAATCTTGCGTAGCTTGTCCATATTTTCCAGGTAATCTATGTAAAGCACCCCGTTTAAGTGGTCTATTTCATGTTCTAAGGCTTGAGCCAGAAGTTCCTCTGCCTTGATTTGTCTTACCTTCCCGTTTGGGCTGAGTCCTTTAACCTTAACTTGCTCTGACCGCTTGACCTGCCCGACATAACCGGGGATGCTGAGGCAGCCTTCTTCTACCAGTCGTTCTCCTGTTCCCTTGACTACTTCGGGATTAATCAGGGCAAAGTCTTCTTCCCCGGGTATGCCAATGACAATCACCCGCAGCAGGGTGCCTACCTGGGGGGCAGCCAGGCCAACGCCACCAGCAGAGTGCATTGTCTCCAGCATATCGTCGATAAGCCGGTGGATTGAGTTATCAATACTCCTGACGCGCTTTGACTTCTGTCTCAGGACAGGGTCAGGCACCACCCGCACAGGTATAATCGACATCCGGTCACCACCTGATTATAGTTTACTAGACCAGTCCCACCGGGTCAACGTCCACTGTCCATCCCTGGGGGATGGTTAAGTGGGAAAGAAGGGCAGAGGGCTCCGCGCCGCGGAGGATAATCTGCCAGCGAAACCTGCCCCGCAGCCGGTGAATAAAAGCCGGGGCAGGCCCGATCAGGCTCAAGTCGGCTATTCCCCTGGCTTCTGTTTCGGCGATGAGCAGTTGCTGCATCCTTTCCGCCTCCCGCTGGCACAGGATATCATTGGGATGGCTGCAGGTAAGGAGAACAAGCCGGCTGAAGGGCGGGTTATGGAACTTGCGGCGATAGTTAATTTCCCGCTCGTAGAAAGAGGCATAGTCATGTCCGGCTGCCGCCTGGATGACGTAGTGGTCGGGAGAGTAAGTCTGGATGATAACCTGTCCCCCCAGAATGCCTCGCCCGGCCCTCCCCGCCACCTGGCATAGTAATTGAAAGGTCCTCTCCCCGGCCCGGAAGTCAGGCAGGTTCAAGCCGGTATCGGCGTTGATTACCCCGACAAGGGTAACCAGTGGTAGGTCCAGTCCCTTGGCAACCATCTGGGTGCCAATAAGAATATCAGCCTCATGGGCACGAAACCTGGCTAATATCTCCTGGTGGGAGTGCTTCCCCCGGGTAATATCGCTATCCCAGCGTGCCAGTTTTGCCTGGGGGAAGGCATAACCTGCTTCCTGTTCCAGCTTCTGGGTGCCAGCGCCTAAAAACTTCAGGCTGCGGCTCCGGCATCGGGGGCAGGCCTGGGGCAGCGGCACTCGGTAGTTACACTGGTGGCAGACTAAAATATTCTCAATTAAATGGTAGGTAAGGGTAACCTCACAGCGCCTGCAGCGGAGGACAAAGCCGCAGTGGCGACACTGAATAAATGTCGCCCCTCCCCTCCGGTTGAGGAAAAAGATTACCTGTTCCCCTTTTGCCACTGCCTCGGCTGTGGCCTGGGTGAGAGACCGGCTGAAAAGGCTTCTGTTTCCCGCTTTGAATTCTTCCTTCTGGTCAACTATTGCAACCCGGGGCAGGGGGGAGCCTTCACTGGGGACAACCCGCTCCGGAAGCCGGAGTAAGCGGTAGTCTCCGGTTTGGGAATGATAGAAGGGTTCAACATCGGGGGTGGCGCTGCCGAGAATGACCACGGCGCCGTTGAGTTCCGCCAGCTTAATGGCAACCTCACGGGTGTGGTAGCGGGGTGATTTATCGTGCTGCTTGTAGGTCCATTCGTGCTCCTCATCAATAACGATGAGGCCTAAATCGGGTTGGGGAGCAAAGATGGCACTGCGGGGGCCGATAACGACATCGCATTTCCCGTTTCTTATTCGCTGCCACTCGTCGAACCGCTCCCCCAGGGAGAGCTTGCTGTGGAGGATACCTACCCTGCCGGGGAAGCGTGACGAGAAGCGCTCTATGGTCTGGGGGGTGAGGGCAATCTCCGGCACCAGGGCGATGCCCCGTTTTCCCAGCCTTGTCGCCTCGGCCAGGGCCTGCAGGTAGACCTCGGTCTTACCACTCCCGGTAACCCCGTGAAGGAGGAAAACGGATGGTCTGGCACTGCCCTTTACTACTCGGGTCAGGCTGGACTTGATTGAACTCAGGGCTGACTCCTGGTCGGTGGTAGGGAGTAGCGGCTGAGAAGGGGTGATACCCTCATCGGAAATGGGTCTGCGTCTTACCTCGACCGGCTGAAGCCGGACTAAGCCCTTGCCGGCCAGGGCGCTGGCAATTGCCGTTGAGCAACCGGTGCTCTTCCTGACCTCGGCCAGGGGCAGCGGCCCGGTTTGCCGGGCCAGAAAGTGAAGGAGGTCTGCCTGCTTACTCGCCCGCTGCTTGCGGAGACTCTCTACCGCCTGCCGGGCCTGGGGGGGCGGTACTGCCAGCTCCAGGTAGGGTACCGTCTTTGGTCTTACCTTGACCTTCTCCAGCTCATAGACTCTGGTCACCAGGCCTCGGCTAACCAGCTGCGATATGAGCCGCCGCCCGCGCTTTCCTCCCAGTACCTTCTCTATCTCTTTCAGGCTGGCCTTGCCCCGCCTCCCTACCAGTTCCAGCACCACCTTTTGTTCGGGGGTGAGGGGGGGTGTACCTGTCCCGGGATTTGGAGAACTGCAGATAAAGGTAACTGTCCGGCGTTCAAAACCCGGCGGCAGCATCAGGGCCACGGCGTCGAAGAGGGGGGACAAATAATACTCGCTGAGCCATCTGGACAGCCTTACCTGGGATGGGGTTAAAATGGGGTGAGGGTCGATGACCCCGCTTATTTCCCTGACCTCGTCTACTGAGGGATAGGGATTGACCTCGAGGATGATACCCTGGAGAAGCTTGTTCCCAAAGGGAACCCACACCGCTTGCCCGACAGCGGCGTTCAGCCCGAGGGGTATTGCGTAGCTGAAGGTGTGGCGCTGTGCCAGCGGTGAATTAACACTAACCTCAGCATACTCCATCCCGCATCCTCCAACGAGGTAGGGCTGGGTTTAGTCCCTGGGCGCTGCTTTCGCGGTCCGTTTTTCCTTGATGCGGGATGCCTTACCGCTCAAGCCCCGCAAGTAGTAAAGCTTGGCCCGGCGTACCTTTCCGTGGCGCATAACCTCCACCTTTTCCACCAGCGGTGAATGCAGGGGGAAGGTACGCTCGACGCCGATACCGGAGGCGACTCGCCTTACGGTGAAGCTGGCCCCCGCCCCACCGCGCCGCAGCCGGATTACCACCCCTTGAAATATCTGGATGCGTTGCCTTTAGCCTTCAACCCCCTTGGCACTGACCTTTACCGTGTCACCGGGGGCAAGGGGCGGAATATTAGGGTTTGTTTTGACTTCGACTAGTGATGCCATATCCATTGACTACATCTCCTCTATTAGCTCCCGACTCCTTTAGCTTGTCGATCGACCCTGCTTCTTTTAAAGACAGGTTAGCCTTGTCCAGCAGTTCGGGACGGCGTTGCAGGGTACGCTGGATAGCCTGCTGGCGGCGCCACCTGGCAATCCGAGCATGGTTTCCTGAAAGCAGGACCTCGGGTACTGACCATTCCCTGTATACTTCAGGGCGGGTGTATTGGGGGTACTCCAGAAGCCCGCTGGCATGAGAGTCGTCCACCGGTGAAGCCTCCGAACCAAGGACCCCGGGCAGTAGCCTGACCACGGCATCCACTACCACCATGGCCGCCAGCTCACCGCCACTGAGCACATAGTCACCAATACTGACCTCATCAGTGACCAGGTATTGTCTTATTCGTTCGTCGACCCCTTCGTAGTGCCCGCAAATGAGTATCAGATGGCTGTGTTGTGATAGCTCGCGGGCGATTCGCTGGCAGAAGAGACGGCCCTGGGGGGTGAGCAAAATTACGGGCAGGGGGCGAGACTCCTTGTTACCACTCTCTGCTTTCAACTTCTCTACCGCCTCGAAAATGGGCTCGGGCTTGAGTACCATACCCGCGCCGCCCCCGTAAGCGTAGTCGTCAACGGTGTGGTGCCTGTCATGAGTGTAGTCCCGAATGTTATGCAGGCTAATGCTAATCCGTTTCTGGTCGACAGCCCGTTTCAGGATACTGGCGTTAAAGGGCCCGCCAAACATCTCCGGAAACAGGGTCAAGATATCAATATGCACTGACGCTAGTCCTTCCCTGCCTGGTGCTCGGTTATCTCCCCCTTGATAATTCCCACGGCATGGGGAATGGCGGGCAGGATTACCTCAAGGCACTCCCGGACTGCCCTCGGGCTGCCGGGCAGGTTGATGATGAGGCATTTTCCCCTGACTCCAGCCGTGGCCCGGCTCAGGATGGAAAATGGTGTCGTGTCGAAAGTCCTCATCCTCATTGCCTCGGCCAGGCCGGGCACGACCCTGTCCACTATGGAAAGGGTTGCCTCAGGAGTAACGTCACGCTGACTGAGGCCGGTGCCACCGGTGGTCAGGATAACGTCCATTCCTCCTTCATCCGCCCACCGGGCCAGTTTGCTAGCGATGATGTCTCTCTCATCGGGGACAATCTCATACTCAACCACGTTGCTCTCCAGTCGGGCCAGGCTTTCCCTGATTGCCTGGCTGCTCTTATCCTGGCGCTCTCCCCGCCACCCCTTATCACTGATGGTAAGTATACCCAGATTAAGCATAATGCCGCCTTTTGGAACAAGCTTCATTTTACCACATATGGGTTGTATCGCAAAATCAAGTGTTCCTTCCCTTCCATTTCTACCAGCGCCGCAACTGCATCGCTATCAAGGACACAATTCGCTACTTTGTTGGCTCAGGGTATTTATTTCCCAGCATAGCAGGCACTTAATCAGGATACAGTCACTATGGAGCCAGTGACAAATGTAAGCTTGTCGTAAATCCGGGTGATTGGAGTGTTTGGTTCAAGGGCTCGAAAATTGCTTCATTTATTGTGGCGTCATCTGTATAATTACTTAGGTTGTAGAAATGCTGGGTATTTCAGACATATCAAAGTCTTACGGGGATCAGACTCTATTCAGTGCTGTTACCTTTAATATGGGGGCAAGGGACCGCATAGCTATCATCGGGCCGAACGGCTCAGGGAAGACGACGCTGTTCGGTATTATCGCTGGGAATGTGCTCCCCGATTCCGGCAGTGTAAATATGCAGAGGGGAACTACAATTGGCTATCTGGAACAGGAAATTAGACCCTCTTCTGAGAGGCAATTGCTTGATGATGTCGCTAACGCGTCAACTAGGATAAGCAAGCTGGCGCATAAGATACAGGTTCTCCAAGAAGAATTGGCAGGGGGAGTGGATGGGGAAAGTTTGAAAGAACTCCTGCATGAGTTGGGTGAACTTCAGCATAGCTTCGAGTTTGCCGGTGGCTACAGCGCCGAACATGAGGCCAGGGCTGTCCTTTCCGGGTTAGGATTTGTGGAGTCTGACTTCCACCGCCCTCTAACTGACTTCAGCGGTGGGTGGCTGATGCGGGCTGCACTGGCCAAACTTCTTCTTCTTTCCCCTGATGTACTCCTGCTTGATGAGCCGACAAACCATCTCGATCTGGAGTCCTGTATTTGGTTTGAGCGTTACCTGGGAAGCTATCGTGGGGCGGTACTGGTCGTTTCGCACGACCGGGCATTCTTGAATCGAGTGGTAAGCAAAGTGCTTGCCATCGAGCAAGGTAAGTGCATCTTTCACCGTGGCAATTACGATAGTTTCGTTATAGCCAGAAAGAAAGAAATTGAGGTTACGGAAGCTACGGCCAAAAGACAGAATCTCAAGATAAAGAAGGAGATGCGCTTCATCGAACGATTCCGTGCTAAGAATACCAAGGCAACTCAGGTTCAGAGCCGAATGAAACAGCTGACAAAGATGGAAAGAGTGGTAATCCCCAGAGCAACCAGGAAAATGCAATTCTCCTTCCCCGAACCGGTACGGAGCGGAGAGAGGGTTATCACCCTCAATCATATCCTCAAGTCTTACGATGCAAATGTCGTTTACCGCGACCTTAATCTGGTCCTTAATCGTGGAGATAGGGTAGCTCTGGTAGGCCCCAACGGTGCCGGTAAAACGACCCTGCTCAAGATCCTGGCCGGAGTGCTTCCTTTCGATAAGGGCGAGCGTAAATTAGGACATAATGTCATCACTGCCTATTATGCCCAGTACCAGCTTGAGCTTCTCGATCCAACAAATAATATACTGACTGAGCTGCAGAGCGTAGCTCAAGATGAACCAGAGCAGAAACTGAGGAGGATTCTCGGCGCCTTTCTCTTCAGCGGTGATGATGTATATAAAAAGATATCCGTCCTTTCCGGGGGTGAGAAGAGCCGCTTGGTGCTAACCAAGATGTTGATTCAATCGGCCAATTTCTTGCTGATGGACGAGCCTACTAACCATCTTGATATTGCCTCGCGGGAGATACTGGCAGATGCCCTTGAAGCCTATCGCGGGAGCCTTTGTTTTATCACCCACGACCGGACGCTAATTCGCCAGATTGCAAATAAGATCATCGAGATAAGGGATGGCAACCTACAGGTATTAACCGGAAATTATGAAGACTATCTCAATTGGAAGGAGTCTTTAGGACAAGGAGTTTCAAAGATTTCCGAAGTGCCGATGTCCTTAGCTATAGGAAAAGGTGCGACAAATAATAGACTGCGCCAGCGTAAGCTAATCGAGGGGGAACTAAGGAATAAGTATTACCGGGAGAGTGCCCCCACTAGAAAGCGAATAGCTGAAATCGAGGCAGAGCTTTCGGAGCTTGAGGCACAGTTTAGAGAAGTCGAGAGCTTGTTTTCCGATGAAGATCATTATGGATGTAGTGCGCAGGTTATCGCCACCATAGAGAAGCATCACGGACTGAAGGAGATTATAAGTTCGCTTATAGAGGAATGGGAGCGGCTTTCTATAGAACTTGAGAGGATGAAACGAGAGTTTGAGAAAGCGAAGAGTACCACCGAGACTTAAGTTTTTGGAGGTCTGATGTATCTATTCGACACAGACATCTTGAGCAATCTTCTGCGGCGCACACCATCCACGGTGCTGATTGCGAAACTGGCTTCGGTGCCGCCTGAACAGCAGTTCACCTCCGCCATTACTCTGGGCAGGCTTTATTTTTGGGTGTGAACCACTCATGCATTGTTAGTGCCACCTGCCTGTGTGTCTTATCGCCTTCACTTAACAAGATGAGTTGTTGTTACTTGAGGCTACGGCCTAACTATACCGGGGTTCGATTGCTATGCGACTTCCCCTCCCTCCTCTTGGACAGCAAGTAAGGGGTTAACGACTAACTCTTTCAGCTTCTCGCTAGAAGTTATTTGATAAAGTGGTATAGTGAAGGTCTCAGAACCCTTTAAATTTTCCGAGTATTTGGAACCGCCAGTCCTTCGCCATCCCTCAAGGGCCTCATGCGACTTTCCGAAGAACCAGTATTTGCACATGTAATAATCATAATTCTTGTTGGCCACTTTAGCCGTCATAGGTTTCTTGTATTTAATGCAGCCGGCCGAGATCAGAGGCTCATCAATATCAGTGGGTAGGCTGGTATTTAGGTCCGATGCAAAGTGAATGCTTACGAAAAGAATCTGGTCGATGCTCGGGTCATCACCACCTGAGGCTATGGGTACGTAGAAACGCACGGCCCATCGCGCATACCATCGCTCCGGCGTATTCAACGAGTATGAAAAACCAGAAGGTGCGGTAGTATTTGTTGGCTCCCACCCATGCTCTCCCATCAGGCGGTCGGCATCCATAAGCAGAAGCTGTCCCTGCTTGTATAATTTTGCTAGAGACTCAAATAAAGCCCTTGTTGGGCTTCCCATAGTTTCAGTCATCTCATCACCTCGAATACATAATCGATATCTAACGACTCAGGAATAACCGGCCAAGAATACTTGGTTGGAGTAAGGTGGTAGAAGTCAGGTAAAACGAAACACTCAGTAATGGGCTCCACTCCGCCGAACATTATTAGTCCTTTTCTCAACAATAATGCGAGCATATCTGCCATTACAGCCCTATTCTCCGGGACGCTTTCTTGCTCAAGACTTTGCTCCAGAATGGGTGGTAAAAATCTCCACGATACCCAAAATATTTCACCATCTTTGTTACGTTTGCGCCGATATTCGGCCAGTGACTTCACCAGCAGGTCTCGTGGAATTCCCATGTTTTGGGTTACGAAAAGAAGCGCACGTGAAGCGATTTCCAAATGTGTCCCCCAGCCTAAAGTGGCACAGGACACTGCGTCTAGATTATCCAGTTCACGAGCTAACTGGTCGTTTGGTTCGGCTCGCTCGTCTTCCTCGCTGGAAAGCCCCGAATAGTACTTGGCTTCAATCACTACCAAGTGCACCTGGTTTTCTTCTGTTTCAAGACAAAGTACCACATCTGGTTCACAAGGAGTGCGGTTTGCTAATTTCAGCCAAGGCCAGAATGAATAGTGAACCCTGATGACTTCACCCTGGATTGTCAGGATATTGCCATGAAGCGAGTGGGCTGTCTGCAAGAATGGAATTAAGGCTTTCTGAGCTGGCAGATATCTCATACAGCCAAAAATGTCAGAAGTAAGGAGGTCCTCCATGCGCTCGGAAAGGTTGGTGCCTGTTTCCGAGATTTTCCCTCGTATCTCCGCTATGCTCATCGGCTCTAATTATACGACAACGTTATCTGCTGAGCAATTGTCAGGATTGGAGTGAACCCCTGAGGCTGGACACAATGGGTTAGGAAGATTAGGAAGGTCTGGCAGGGTCAGAGTATAATCGATAGGAGAAAGGACCTTATACTCTCCAATGAGTGAAAGTCATAAGTCATCTAAAAGTGACCCTACTGTACCTCATTCGCCTGCCTTAAATTCCATATCACTTCGAAGAAATGCCGCGTCCACTCATTGGCTACCTTCCGGTTAGCGCAGAAGGTGATGCGTAAGTCAGGATGAAGGGCATATAGCTCGGCAATTGCTTTGGCGCAGAAGCCGGGATTATAGTGATGCAGCTTCTTGGGGTTCAGAAAATCGGCATAAGGGGCCTCGATTACCAGGGCATGGTTATCATGGGCAGCCAGCTCGGCAAGCCTCTGGTGCAGTACCGGCATCGTTCCGAAGTCGGCCAGCAGGTTGTCCAGTGTCTTGCGCTCCACTACCGCCAGCATCTTATCCCCATCTATAAGTGCATAATCACCGGCAGAAATAGTGCCGCGCTCAGTAACCGCGCCGGGGAAACGCCACGGGTATTTCTCGTTGCTGTGTATTCGAACAACCATTTCGGTATCGCCCTTGCGTGAGACCAGTTTAAAGGCAGGGCGATGCTGTTCGATGGACCTCTGGGTCAGCCAGAAGATTTGCTCGTAGCTCTCACCCGGTCTGCCCTTGTACGTCTTCTTCAGGAAGAGAAAATCGCAGCGCTTGTAGCGCTTGCGGTCGAGCACAACGGAGATACGGCGGCCGCGCTCATTGAAGGCGATGATATCCACCCGCTCCAGTTCTTCCAACACCTCATCGGGTGGTGGCGGCTCGTCTTCACGCAGGCAGAAAATATGCCTGCCCGCCGCCGGCCATCGGTCCTGCGTACGGAGTACCAGCCACAGCTTATCCCCTCTCAGAATCTGCAGGCGGTAAGGGAAGCGGTCACTGACACATCGCTCTAGAATCCAGGTTCCTTTTATCACTGTGATGATTATACCGCAAAAGTCAAATCCGCAACGAACTTATCATCGAATCGTTCAATTGCCCTGTTAGTCCTCTCCCGAGTTTGCGCTGGAAGTCTGTGAATCTGTCGGTGGAAAAGGCGGTCTTTAAAAAATTTAGCCAAAAGACTTGACAAAGAGGGGCAATTGTGTTTTACAATGGTAGAAAGTGGTGGAAAGTGGTAAACTAGGGGAACAAGTGTAGGCTGAGATATGTTTTTTGGTGAATTTGAGTACAAGGTAGATGAAAAGGGGAGGGTGCCTGTCCCGCCCCGCTTCAGGAGGGAGCTAAAGGAGGGGATAGTACTGGTGGCGGGGGTGGAGAAGTGTATCACGGCTTATCCGCTAGCCGAGTGGAAGAAGCTGGCGGGTACCCTTACTACCGGCTCGTTGACACCGAATGATAAGATGAGGCGCTTGAGCCGGGCTGTTTTCGCTGCTGCCTTTAGCCTCAACCTTGATGGGCAGGGCAGGGTAGCGCTCCCGGTGCCGCTGCGGCAGCATGCCGGGATTGAGGACGAAGTAATTATCGCCGGGGTCAATAGCTATCTTGAACTGTGGGATAAAGCTGAATGGGAGGCGGAGAAGGCTATTAGCCGGGAGCAGGCGTGGCAGGATATAGAAAGCCTGGAGAGGCGCTGATGGTTACAGATATGTCAACCTCCAGCCATACCCCGGTTCTGCTTGAAGAAACGGTCCAGGCACTGGCGGTTCAGCCTGGAGGGCGTTATATTGATTGCACGGTTGGTGGTGGTGGGCATGCGGCTGCCATTCTGGACCGCAGTTCCCCCGGGGGGCAGCTTCTGGGGATTGATGCTGACCCGGAGGCGATAAAAGTAGCGAGGACAAGGCTTGAAGCCCACAGCGGCTCGAGCCTGTTTGTTAATGAGAACTTTTTAAATCTACAGGCAAGCTGCATCAGGTACGATTTCTTCCCGGTACATGGTATTCTCTTTGACCTGGGCCTGTCATCACTTCAGCTTGGTAGCCCGGCTCGCGGCTTCAGCTTTCAGCATGAGGGGCCGCTGGATATGCGTTTGAGCCCGGCTCAGGAGCTTACCGCTGATGAGATCGTCAACACCTATTCCGAGAACGAGTTGGCCCGGCTGATAGGGACGTATGGTGAGGAAGGCTACAGCCGTCAAATAGCCCGCCGTATCGTGCAGAAACGCCCCTTGCGGACTACCCTTGAGCTGGCCCGGGTGGTAGAACAGGCTACCGGGGGCAGAAGGGGTAAAATCCACCCCGCCACCAGGACCTTTCAGGCACTGAGGATAGCCGTTAATCAAGAGCTTGAGCATCTGGAGGCAGCGCTTGAACAGGCAACCAGTCTTCTTGGTTTTCAGGGCAGGCTGGTTGTCATAAGCTATCATTCCCTGGAAGACCGCATCGTGAAGCGGTTTATGCTTAAGGAAGCCAGGGACTGTATCTGCCCTCCGGGTACACCGAGCTGTGTCTGTGGGCATACTGCCTCTTTAAGGTTACTTACCAGAAAGGTTATCAGGCCGTCTCCGGCTGAGGTTGGGTTTAATCCGCGCAGCCGCAGCGCCAGATTGAGAGCGGCGGAGCGCTTACTTTCCCGTGACGAACTGGATGAGACGATTGAGAAGCTGTGTTTTTCGGTTGCTGGCAGTAGCACCGTGTGGAAGCGTCCCGCTTTGCTCAAGGAAGTGAGAAGGGCCTTTTCCGCGGTCTAGATTTAGATAAAGCTGATAGAGTGGTGGAAGGGGGGCAGGAAAATGTGATGGTGAACATAGATTAAAGTGAGTCAAAAATCTGTTAGCAAGGAGGGGGTAGATGAAAAGAACGACTTTAGCTTCGATAGATGTTGGCACCACCAAGGTGTGCACTACCATTGCTGATGTAACCAGTGATGGGGGTATCCGGGTTGTGGGTGTGGGGGTGACCCCGTCCCGTGGTTTGCACAAAGGGCTGGTGGTCAACATCAACGAGGCCGGGGAGTCAATCAGGGAGTCGGTGAGAAAAGCGCAACAGGCCAGTGCCACCAGGATAGAATCAGCCTATGTTGGTGTAACAGGAAGGCATGTCAGTTCGCTGAATAACCGCGGGGTAGTCGCTATTACCCGAAATGACCGGTTGGTGCGCCCTGATGACCTGAGACGGGTACTTGAGTGTGCCCGGAGTATTAAAGTTCCTAACGACAGGAAGCTGCTCCATGTTATTCCCCGGGGTTATGCCGTTGATGGTCAGGTGGGAGTCAAGAACCCGGTGGGGATGCATGGCTTCAGGCTGGATGTGGAAACCCACATCATCACTGCCGCCACGACCTCGGTTCAGAATCTGGTGAAGTGTATCCGGGGCATCGGAATTGATATCGACGACCTCATCCTTGAACCATTAGCCAGCAGTGAGGCAGTGCTGACCGAGGACGAGAAGCAGGTTGGGGTTATCCTGGCTGATATCGGTGGAGGTACCACAGATATCGCTGTCTTCAAAGAGGGGAGCATCTGGCATACCTCTATTCTGCCGGTGGCCGGTTACCAGCTCACCAGGGATGTGGCTATCGGTCTGGGGCTACCGTTTGATGTCGCTGAGGAGATGAAGAAGAGATACGGTAGTGTCATGCCAGTTTACGAGAGCAAGGTTGAAACCAATCCTGCAATATCACAGGATGGACACGGCGTTTCCTATCAGGACCTGTGTGATATTATCAGAGCCAGGATGGAAGAAATTATGAGGCTTATCCTGCTGGAGATGCCGCGTGCTGACTATGAAACGCTGGTTCCGGCGGGGCTGGTGCTCACCGGTGGCAGCGCTAACCTTTCCGGCATAGAGGCGCTGGGGCGTGATGTGTTGCGGCTTCCCGTAAGGGTAGGTGTTCCGACCAATATGTATGGTATTACTGATTCTCTCCGCGACCCGGCGTATGCCACCAGCGTTGGTCTCTTGCTCTGGGGAGCAAAAAACGAGGGTGCGCATACCTGGCGTTCTGTCGGGTTTGCTACCAGGCTGCGGCGCTTACTTTTCCGCATGAGGAAGCTATTTGTTTAGCGCGATGATGAAAAAATCTGGAGTCGCAACGAAAGGAGGAGGAGATGGCGAAAACAAGTTTTGTCCCTAACCCGGCCAAGATCAAGGTTATTGGTCTGGGTGGTGGTGGTTGTAATGCGGTTACCCGTATGGTCAGAGAGGAAATCCAGGGCGTAGAGTTCATTGCCATGAATACTGATGCCCAGGCTCTGGCGATTACCGAGGCCCCGACTCGTATCCAGCTGGGAGAGAAGCTCACCCGGGGTTTGGGTGTGGGCGGCGACCATGCAATGGGTCAGAAGGCTGCCGAGGAAAGTCGTGATGAACTCAAGGAGCTCGTTAACGGGGCTGATATGGTGTTTATCACTTGTGGTCTGGGTGGTGGTACTGGCACCGGGGCTGCCCCGCTGATTGCTGAAATATCTAAACAGAGCGGAGCTCTCACTATCGCCGTAGTTACCAAGCCGTTCACCTTCGAGGGTACTCATCGCACCCAGGTGGCTGAAGAGGGAGTAGTGCACCTGTTGAGTAAGGTTGATACCCTGATTATTATCCCTAATGACCGCCTGCTTGACCTCTGTGACAAGAAGACGGCAGTGGACAGTGCTTTCAGGCTGGCTGATGATGTGCTACGTCATGGTGTGCAGGCGATTGCGGAGGTTATCACCGTTCCCGGGTTGATTAACCTTGACTTTGCCGATGTCAAGGCGGTGATGAGAGATGCCGGGCCGGCATGGATGAGCATAGGCAGGGGGTCAGGTCAGAGCCGGGCCACAGATGCGGCCAGGGAAGCCCTGGCCAGCCCGCTGCTGGATGTTTCTATCAACGGCTCAAAGGGTGTCTTATTCAATGTTGTTGGTGGTAGTGACCTCAGCCTGTTTGAGGTTAATGAGGCGGCTGAGGTAATTAGACAGGCGGTGGACCCTGATGCTAACATCATCTTTGGTGTGGCACATGACCCGGCGATGGATAAAGAGATAAGGATTACCCTGATCGCTACTGGCTTCGTTTCTAAGATGGGACTGCCGGGAAGCGAGGATGAGGATCTGAAACATCTCCTCAAAGGCCTGGATAACGAAGAGGAGCTGGATATTCCTTCCTTCCTGCGTCGCCCGCTGTTCAGCCACCGGCGCCAGGCAATAACACCGTCAACCAGGGTGGTTAGGTCGCCCTTGGGCACTGAAGTTCGGTAGAGTTCTCGGGGAGGTTCCTGCCAGCGGGCAGGAAGCCCTGAGACCGGTGCAAGGCTGTAGGGCATTCGTGTCCTGCGGCCTTTGTGTTTAAAAAAAACCTTGACAAACACTACATATTGTGGTATTTTAGTATCGCTACTCAATATAGTGTGGTGTTTGGCGATGAACTGTCCCTACTGTGATTATCATGATTCTAAGGTTATTGATTCGCGTGAAGTGAGTGACGGAGTCCGCCGCCGGCGTCAGTGCCTGAGCTGTGGTTCCCGCTTTACCACTTATGAGCGACTGCAGTCCGCCAGTCTGTTTGTGATTAAGAAAGACCAGCGGCGTGAAGAGTTTAATCGCAGTAAGCTGCTGATTGGTATTCGCAAGGCATGTGAAAAACGGCCGCTGCCTACCGGCACGGTTGATAAGCTGGCTGATGATATCGAGGCTGAGCTTTACCGCCTGGGTAAGGCGGAGATACCCGGCGCTGTCATTGGGGATATGGTAATGGAAAGGCTAAGGGACCTTGACCATGTGGCTTACATCCGCTTTGCCAGTGTGTACCGGGAATTTACCGATATCACTGCCTTAAAGCAGGAGGTGGATAGTCTGGTCAGTGGTAAAGCGCAAGCACCCAGGTCCACCAGTCAGTTGCCCCTGATATTGGGTGGGGAGGCAAAGGTGAGATGAGGGGTAAGCCGGGAGATAAAGGGTCAACCTCAGTTGACCGCACCCGGGTCGCCCGGGCTATCTTTGCCGCTGCCGAGTCGATGGGCATCTCGGATAGGGGGCAGATTGAACAGCTCACAGCCCAGGTGATCGAGCGCCTGGAGCAGCCGCAGCCTCTACCCGGGATGGAACACCTGGTGGCCAGACCTCGCCAAAAGGGCAGGCGTGTGGACGTTGATTCCAGAGTCCAGGTTATCGTGAGTCAAATTCTGGCCGGGAAGCAGCCGGCCGAACGAGAGGGAGTCGAGATGATGATAGAACCAGCTGCTGTGTTAAAACCAGGAGTGACGCAACATACCTCTGACATCAAGCTTACCGAAAACGCCCTTCGGGTTCTGGAAAGGAGGTATCTGAAAAAAGACAGCCAGGGGCAGGTCATTGAGACTCCGCAGGAGATGTTCCGGCGGGTGGCTCGGGCTGTTGCCTCTGCGGAACTCGTCTACGCCCCCGGTGCCGATGTCGAGGCCTGGGAGGAGAAATTCTACCGGTTGATGGCAGGTTTGGAGTTCCTCCCCAACTCGCCGACACTGATGAACGCCGGCCGGGAATTAGGGCAGCTCTCTGCCTGCTTTGTGCTTCCCATTGAAGACTCAATGGAGTCTATCTTTGACGCTGTAAAGTATACCGCCCTTATTCATAAGAGTGGTGGGGGTACCGGTTTTTCCTTCTCCAGACTGAGACCGGAAACGGACAGGGTCGGTTCTACCGGTGGGGTAGCCAGTGGTCCG
>JAUWPF010000089.1 GCA_030611745.1 Chloroflexota bacterium
AATACCTGCCTGCCGCCTAGCCAAACAAGGCACGGCCAGAGCAGGCCACAGTCGAGACCCCGCTGATGGCAGCCAAAAAACCTTAAGCCCTCTTCCCCCGCCGGCGTGACTGTTCATCCTTTACCACGGTAACCTCACTGATAGGTAGTTCCACAATTGCCTGGCTATCCGTCTCAACCATTACCGTTTGCTTGAGCGGACTACTGCCGACGACACTGGCTACCCCCAGAGAGGTGGAAACCTGCTGCCCCTTCCTGGGTAACCCTTCCTTCATAAGGTGGTATTGCTCATTTTCATAGACCAGGCAACACAGTAACCGACCACAAACACCCGAAATCTTCATCGGGTTAAGGGGTAAGTTCTGCTCCTTGGCCATCTTAATTGACACCGGGGCGAACTCATCTAAGAAATTGGCACAACACAAGGGGCGACCACACCGTCCAAAGCCACCAAGCAGTTTGGCTTCATCCCTCGGTCCCACCTGCCGCAACTCGACCTTTGTTTTGAAGCGAGCGGCCAACTGGCGCACCAGCTCACGAAAGTCGACCCTCTTCTCAGCAGTAAAGAAAAAGGTAAGGCGGCTACTATCAAGGTTGTATCTGGCAACCAGCAGCTTCATCGGCAGTCCCAGCTCCTTAATCAGCCGACCGCACTCAGCCAGGGCTTCCTCCTCCTTAGTTTCAATCTCCCGGCTACGCCCAATGTCGTCCTCCTCCGCCTTGCGCACCACTGGCTTCAATGGCTCCTGCACTTCATTAGCCAGTACCTGCTTGGGAGCGATAACCACCCACCCCAGTTCCAGGCCACGCATCGTCTTAACCACCACATAGTCATTTACTTCCAGGTCAATACCTGCCGGGTCAAAGTAGTACACTCTGCCGGCTCGTTTGAAACGTACCCCAACAATCTCAGCCATAGTTTACTGAAAATTGGGCAGCGAGGGTTTTCCCCGTTGCCCCCCTCCTCTCTGGTATTCCAAGCATCAACACCTCCAGCACCAGTCTCGGACTCGCATTCCGTCCCAACTGCTCCCGGGCCGTCCGAATATCAGCGATGAAGGTCCTTATTTGAGCCAGGCTATAGTCCCCTGCCATTCCAACCAGTGCCTTCCCAAGGGCAATATCGGTAACGCTACCGGCACATCCCAGCTTGACCAACATCAGGTCGCGCCAGAAATCGAGCCACAGGTCCAGTACCTCCCAGACCAATCCCCGCCGCTGGCTGAACCGCGTTGCCAGCTGGTCTGCATAGGCAAAGCGCTCTTCACAACCGGCCCAAACCACCTCGAGTAATTTGTTTATCCGCTCGGCGCGCTGCTCCAGCAAACCGTCACCAGCCGCCGCCAGCAGCGCCCAGCCCAGACAGCCGTGGCAGAGCCTCGCCAAAAGCTTTGCCTTCTGCGGCTCAATATCCGGGCGACCATTGAGAACAGCCTCAATCTCGCCCGCCGGCAGGGGAGCTAACTCCAGCCGCTGGCAACGGGAAACCACCGTCGGCAGCAGGAGCCTGTCATCTGTAGTTAGCAGCACAAAGATTACCCGGTCCGCAGGCTCTTCCAGGGTCTTCAGCAGCGAGTTGCCTGCTTCGTTTGACAGAAGCTCAGCCCCATCAACAATAAACACCTTGTACTTGCCCTCAAAGGGCGGCAGGCTGGATGAATGCTCTATTTCCTTAATCTGGTTAATGCCAATCTCCGTCCGAAGCTTACCGTTTTCGTCAGCGGTCAAACCTATCACCTGAACATCGGAGTGCTTATCCAGGGCTATTCTCTGACACGAGCCGCACTCACCGCAGGGAGGCTCACCCGAACTACAGTTGACCGCCTGAGCCAGGCCCCGCGCCAGCGTCATCTTACCTACATGGCGCGGGCCAACAAAGAGATAGGCATGGGCCAGGCTCCCCTGCTTAAGGCTGCGCTCAAGCAGCGACACCGCCCTGGCCTGTCCAGCCACCTGCCACACCCGCAAAGCCTCCTTTACCTGCGCTAGATTAAGTCCCACCTCACCAGGTCATCAAAGGTCTCACGGCGCCGGATAAGACGGGGCCTGCCCTCTCTAACCAGGACAACCGCCGGCCTGAGGGAAGCGTTATAGTTACTGCCCATGGGCAGACAGTAGGCACCGCAGTCAGGTACGGCAATAATATCACCGGCTGAAACGGCGGGCAGCCTGATATCCTTGATTAAGATATCACCCGACTCACAGAACCTGCCGGCGATAGTAACCACGTCGGCTTCCTCCGCCACGACCCTGTTAGCCAGCAGTGCCTCATACCCGGCTCCGTAGAGGGCGGGGCGGATATTATCCGCCATACCACCATCTACCATAACATAACGCCTGACACCTGGTATCTCCTTGACCACACCCACCCGATATAATGCCACCCCTGCCTGGCCCACTATCGCCCTGCCCGGTTCAACCGTAAGCCGCGGCAGTTCGAGCCCGAGCTCACGGCACCCGGTAATAATCCTGGAAGCTATCACCTCGGCATAGGCAGCTATCGCCGGTGCCGGAGAATCAAGACTATACTGAATAGCAAATCCGCCGCCAATATTCAGTTCCTCAAGCTCGAAGCCGTGCTTCCGCTTCATCTCATTAGCCAGACTGAGCGCAAGCTCAATAGCCTGCCGGTAGGGTTCCGCCTCATAGATAAGGGAGCCGAGGTGAAAGTGCAACCCGACCGGGTTCAGGCAAGACGCCTGCACCGCCTTTTCCACCGCCTCTTCTATACGGGTCAGGGGAAAACCAAATTTACTGTCAATGATGCCGGTAGCAATATACCGGTGAGTATGAGGGTCAATCCCCGGCGACAGGCGCAGTAAAATATCGGGGGTAGAGCCCAGCTCCCCGGCCATCCTATCCAGCATCCCGAGCTCATAGAAATTGTCAACTACGATGCGGCCAACATGCCAGTCAAGAGCCAGCCTGAGCTCCTCGGCTGACTTATTATTACCATGAAAATAGACCCTATCTAAGGGGAAGCCAACCGAGTGGGCAATACCAAGCTCTCCGCCGGAGACCACATCCAGGCCCAGCCCTTCCTCCTTAACTATAAGCGCCAGCGCCTTATTTATAAAGGCCTTGGCAGCATAAATAACCGTTGTCTCAAGACCACGCCGGCCAAACTCCTCTTTGAACTCAGCACACTTACGGCGCAGGGTAAACTCGTCAAAGACATACAGGGGGGTACCGAACTCGCCAGCCAGCTCCACGCTGTCACAGCCCCCAATTACCAAATGCCCCCCGCTACCCACCTCTGAGGTCAACGGGAATAGAGTAAGCCTGGGTATTCCTTCCATGATAACTGTTCTCCCGGGCTCAATGTTACCAGCGCCCGCTGGTAGAAGTCAATTAGCGCTCAACCCCGAAAACCGTTAGAATATGGTCTACCACCCGAATTTATGAGGAGGAGAACATATTGTATCAGAAGACAACCCTGGATAACGGGTTACGCGTTATCACCGCTACCATGCCCCATACCCGTGCCGTATCCATCTGCATCTTTATCGGGACTGGCTCCAGGTATGAGAGCAAGGCTAAAGCAGGCATTTCGCACTTCATCGAGCACCTCTGCTTTAGAGGTACCCACAAGCGCCCGACCGCCCGGGATATCTCGACCGCAATAGAAGGCGTCGGCGGCATCATCAACGCTGGCACCGACAAAGAACTAACCATCTACTGGTGCAAGGTGGGAAAGCCCCACTTTCCCCTGGCCCTGGACGTGCTGGCAGACATGCTGCTCCACTCCCGTTTTAACCCCGAAGATATCGAACGAGAACGCCAGGTTATCATTGAAGAGATTAATATGAGCAAAGA
>JAUWPF010000047.1 GCA_030611745.1 Chloroflexota bacterium
GTACATAGAGTTCAGGGATATGCTGCCTAAATCCAAGGTAGGTAAGCTACTCAGGCGTGAGATAAGGGATGAGGAACGGCGGCGGATGGATGCAGGGAAAAAATAAGCCGGAATCTTGTGCCAAATTTCAGCCCAAAATGGTTTGACAAAAAAACAAAAGGGTGGTAATCTGTATTTAGGTAAATGAACGTTTATTTACCAATATTCAGCAGCCAACCCGCCCCGGGTTTATCGAGGGAAGAAAATGACTGAAAAGCAGAGCAGGGGTGCTCAGACACGCGAAGGCATACTGGTAGAAGCCGAAAGACTGTTTTACTCTACGGGGTTTGACAGAACCAGTATGAGAGATATAGCCACCGCCTGCGGTTGCTCTCAGGGTAACATTTACAATCACTTCCGCAGCAAGGAAGAGGTCCTTTACGTGGTGTGTTGGAACGAGATGCAGCGGTTGATTAGCATGCTTGAGCCTCTGGAAAATGACGATAACACCAGTCCGGTTGAGCAACTAAGGGTTTTTATCGAAAGGCACGTGGAGCACACCCTCGCCCCGCCCAAAGGAGAGCTGCTGCATTTTGACATTGAATTAAGGCATCTTTCCCCTCCTCACCAGGTAGAAATTATTAAGCTTCGCGATGCCTATGACCGTATCCTGAGGAAAATCATCCGGCGCGGTGTGGATAGTGGTCTCTTTGGCAAGATAGATGAGAAACTGGCTAATTATGCCATTGCCTCAATTATTGTGCGAGCCAGATTCTGGTACTCACTACAGGGAGAGATGTCTCTCACCGAACTCTCGAATGGCATATTTAAATTTCTTTTGAATGGTCTTAAGCCCGGAGTAAAGAACCAGCAGCAGGTCAAAATGGCTTGACAACCTGGACCGCTAGCAGTAATATGTCACCAGTAAAACGCCAAGCCAATTTTGTGACATATTAAACAGGTTAAGGAGCGGCAAAATGTGTGCATTACGTTTTAGCGACCTTGAAGGTGTACTGGAATATCTTGAACCCCGGACCACAGCCGAGGCCTGCTCCCTGCTCTCGCGATACGGGGGAAAGGCAAAGGTAATTGCTGGCGGCACCGGACTGACAGGCCGGATAAAGAGGGAGCGTAAAAGCCCTGAAGTCCTCATCAATCTCATGGCTATTCCCAACCTGGATGACATCAGCCCTATCGGGGAACAAGGCCTGAAAATAGGAGCCCTGGCTACCCTTTTCAACCTAGAAAGGTCGCCAACAGTTCGGGGGAAGTATTCAGTAATCTCTAAAGCCATTCAAGGAATACTATCGGAAATTGTCCCGGAAAGATGGGCATACTACATGACCACGATAGGCGGCGCGCTGTGCGCTACTGCTTCCTCATCACATATTGCCCCGGCACTGATTATATTAGGTTCAAAGGCAAAGATACAGGGTCCCAAGGGATGGAAGACGATTCCCCTCGAGGAGTTCTTCACCGGTGAGGGGCAGACTATCCTTCAAAATAATGAAATACTCACTGAGATTGAGGTACAGAACCCACCGCCAGACGCCGGCCTGGCATACATTAGAAGCGAGGCTGCAGAAGACGCCCCGGCGGTTAGTGTGGCCGCCCTGCTCAAACTGGACCCGGGACACACCACGGTGGAAGAGGTCAAGATAGTTCTCGGTGCTGTCGCTCCCACACCGATTAGAGCCCATAGCGCAGAGGAGGTAATTAAGGGGAAGGGCATCGAGGAAAGAGTACTGAGGAAAGGGGCTCGGGTTGCCGGCGGTGAGGCTACACACGGACAGGATGTGGTCAAGAAATTGGTAGGCGAGGCTCTCTTACAGGCCGTTGAGGATGCTGTAGGCGACTTTGCTCTGGGTTACTAACAAATCAGGACCTGATACAGGTGTTCTGAACTGAATAGAGGAGGCAGGTTAAAATGCTGGTGGAGGAAAAGTTTACCTTAGCCGCACCGATCCAGAAGGTCTGGGATTTTAGTATCGACCCCAATAATTTGGGGGCGTGTGTGCCCGGCCTGGAAGAGGTTGAGCAAGTTGACGACAGGACCTACGTGGCTACGGTCGCAGTGAAGGTTGGCCCCATCAAGGCGAGGTTCAAATTCAATGTAGGCATAACCGAGATGGACCCGCCGCGACATCTGAAGTCAGTGGCCCACGGTGCTGACACCGGCCTGGCCAAAGGGGGCAACTTCAGTATGGAAGCCGATGTTGATTTAAGAGAAATCTCGAAGGACGAAGTGGAGTTCTCCTACCGGATGGTGGTGAATATAGTGGGTAAGTTTGCTACCTTTGGTGAGAGGGTAATGAGGGCAAAAGCAAAGGAGCTGGGCTCCATATTTGTGCAGAATATCAGGGAGAAAATCGAGACCGGGACAGCTTAAGTCGGTAAATTTGCTGAAGAAGGGGGTGACCCGGAAAAGTGGCAAAGTGTCTTTATATAGGGATAGAGTGCTTGCTCGAGACAAAGGGGAAATGTGGTAAAGCGGCCAAATGTCCCTATGCCCGAAAGTTGATGACCAAAAATGGGGTCAAAAACCTGAAGGAGTATTTCATCAAGTTCACTGAAGAGCAAGCACTGGCAGCAGGAGTTTCAGGCAAAAGCGAGGTTCAGGGTCGAGAACCGGAAAAGATAGCAGCAATGCCGTTTCCATCTACTACAGGTTGAGAGGAGAAGTATGAGAGAATTTGAATACCTTCGGATGAATACGCTGCAGGAGGCGTGTTCTCTGCTCTCCGAGTATAAGGATGAAGCGAAAGTACTGGCTGGCGGCCAGTCTTTGCTCACCCTGCTCAAGTTGAATATGATAAGCCCTTCCTACCTGATTGACATCAAGTTTATCCCGGAATTGAACTACATGGACTTTGATGAAAAAGAGGGTTTGAAGATGGGCGCTCTGACTACCCACCGCACTGTTGAAAAGTCGCCACTACTCAAAGAGAAATTCACGGTTCTCCCGGAGACAGAGCTGGTAGTAGCCTCAGTTCAAACCCGAAACTGGGGTACTATCGGGGGTACCCTTGTCCATGCTGACCCGATAGGAGATATCGCCCCCCCTCTAATTGTGTTGGACTCCAGGGTAAAGCTCATCAGCGCTGATGGCGAGAGAACCGTCCCCCTCGCAGAGTTCTTCGTCGACTTCTTCATGACTGTTGTCGAGGAAAACGAGCTGCTCTGCGAAATCCAGATACCGGCCCTGCCGGCCCACACCGGTGTTGCCTATCAGAAGTTCAGCACCATTGAAGCAGGCATAAAGATTGCCGGAGCCGCCGCTATGGTGAGCCTGGATGATGGACTATGCAAAGATGCCAAAATAGCACTCAGTGCCGTGGCTCCGGTCCCGATGAGAGCACTGAAGGCAGAGGAAATACTAAAGGGAAAACCGCTGGATGATAGACTGATTGAGCAGGCCGCGCAGGCAGCGGCAGCGGAGGCAGACCCGGTAACTGATATGCACGCCACCGATGAATACAGAAGAGAACTGGTGAAGGTCCTTGTAAAGCGAGCCGCAAAAATGGCTCTGGAAAGGGCCAGGGCATCTTAGCGTTGAACAGGTTGAACAGGAGGTAGTTCTAACATGGAACTCGCGAAAAAATGGATAAAAGTCACGGTAAACGGAGAGCCCCGTGAGCTACTGATAAAGCCGAATATCACCTTACTTGATTTACTGCGCGACTATTTGGGGCTGACCGGAGCCAAGATGGCTTGCATCAGCAATTCTTGCGGTGCCTGCACCGTCATCCTTGACGGCATGGCGGTCAAGTCGTGCTCAGTACTGGCAATGCAGGCAGAAGGCAGCGAAGTCCTCACTGTTGAGGGACTGGCTGAGGGAGATAAGCTCCACCCTCTCCAGCAGGCTTTCATCAACCATGCTGCCTTTCAGTGTGGGTTCTGCACGCCGGGGAAACTCATGTCAGCCAAGGCACTACTGGACGAGAATCCTCAACCGACCGAGGAGGAGCTGAAGAGAGACATGGAAGGCAACCTGTGCCGCTGTACCGGCTACAAGAAGTATATTGAGGCTATTATGGATGTTGCCCAGCATCCTGTAAAATATAGCGCAAAGGAAGGTTAAAAATGGCAGAATATCGTGTTGTCGGTAAAGGGATACCACGCAAGGACGGCATAGAAAAGGTTACCGGTGAGGCGAAGTATACCTTTGATGTGACACTACCCGGGATGCTGTATGCCAAGATTCTCCGCAGTGTGCAGGCCCATGCCAGGATTGTAAACATCGACACCAGCGAGGCGGAGAAGCTGCCCGGAGTCAGGGCAGTGATTACGGGGAAGGATACGCAGGGAATGAAGTTTGGCTTCGTCGATACACCGAGATATCCCGCTGAGCAGCCCGTCATTGCCGAAGAAAAGGTACGTTTCATCGGTGAGTCAGTAGCGGCGGTAGCCGCTGTCGACGAAGATACAGCTAACAAGGCCTTAGACCTGATTGAAGTAGAGTACGAACCTATTCCCGCAACGTTTGACCCTGAAGAAGCAATGAAGGAAGGAGCACCCCAAATTCATGGAGAACAGGTTCCGGCGCCGGGCAGAAAGTGCGCCTGGCAGGACTGGGGAGTGGCGAGGGCAGCACGTTCCTACAACCCGGTAAACAACATCGGTGCCGCAGTTAATATCAGCTACGGGGATAGTGAAAAGGGATTTAGCGAAGCGGACTATATTCGAGATGACACCTGGGTCATTCCCCGGACAAACCATGCCTGCATGGAGCCTCACGGCGCAGTAGCCAGTTACCATCCCCTTACCGGGCACCTGGACCTCTGGCTAAGCCACATGGGCTTCGAGCTCAAGCGGTACTGGATATCCAAGACCCTGGAAATACCAATAAGCAAGCTGAGGGTTCACAAAACCTTTATCGGGGGTGCGTTTGGTGGTAAGGCCCAGGTATTCGACCACGAGATAATAGCCGCCTTTCTCTCGCGCAAGCTTGGCAAACCGGTAAAATTAATCCTTCCCAGGGACGAGGTGTTTACCTCTACCAATAACAGTATTGCCTTGAAGGTCAATGTCAGGAAAGGCGTTAAGAAAGACGGGACGATAGTGGCCCAGCATGTAAAGCTAATCAGTGATATGGGGGCCTATCGAGGCAGTGTTCCGGTCTGCCTGTTCCTCTGTCATTCCATGCGCGACTCCATCTACAATATACCCAACCTGACCCACGAGGGTGTGGGAGTTTACACCAACAAGTCGACAACTATGGCCAAGCGAGGGCATGGTTCCCAGCAGATGACCACCGCCATTGAGTCCCAGATGGACTGGATAGCTGAGGACCTGGGACTGAATCCGGTAGAGTTCAGGTTGAAAAACCTGAGAAAGAAAGGTGATGTCCTGGCCAACCGGGATACCCTGAACAGTTTTGGCCTCCCCGACTGTGTTAAGAAGGCCGTTGAAGCTTCGAACTGGAAGGAAAAGAGGGGGAAGCTGGGTCCCGGGCACGGCATAGGCCTGGCAGTGAGCTCTATGTTTAATGGCTCTGGGTACTGGCCCTTCACCGCTGGCTCTATCGTGAGGATGAACCACGATGGCACCGTCACCCTTTACATGGGCCAGGCGGAGTTTGGGCAGGGACCGACTACCACGACCTGCCAGCTGGTTGCCGAAGAGCTGGGACTGGAAGTGGAAGACGTAAATCTTATCGACGGTGATTCCGAGCTCTGCCAGTTCGACTACAACAACTTCCTCAGCGGCGGTATGTTTGTCAGCTGCAAGGCCTGCCTGGTAGCCGCCCAGGACTTAAGGCAGCAGGTACTGAAGGTCGCCGCTGAGATGCTGGAAGAAGACGCTGAAGACCTGAATATGCTGGAGCGTCGTGTCTACATCAAGGAAGACCCTGAGGAAGGGGTAGCCTTCGACGAAATACTCAGATACAGCATCCAGAAGCATGGCGGGGACCCTCTCATTGGCAAAGGCTTCTGCAAGCCGGTGCCGGAGATAGAATTCTATCCCAGCCTGTCAAAAGGGTCGGGCCGGTGGACAGATGCTTACAGCTTCACCGCCGCCGTGGCCGAGGTGAGCGTGGACGCGGAGACAGGCAGGACCAAGGTAGAACATATATGGGTCGGTGACGACTGCGGACGCGAAATAAACCCTCTGATATGTGAAGGGCAGCTTCAGAGCCAGGCGGTTATGGGCATGGGAGATGCCCTGTTCGAGGACGTGATGTTTTCCGAGGGGCGAACGATTAATGCCAACTTTGTCGATTACGAAATCCCGAGGGCATTTGATATCCCCGAGATAACAATAATTGACGCCTCTGACCCTGACCCCAACGGACCCTTCGGTGCCAAAGAGATCGGAGAGTGCGCTCGCGCGGCGGTGATTGGCTCTATAGTCAATGCCGTCTATGACGCGACCAAGGTCAAGGTTGACAGTCTCCCTCTGCACCCGGAGAAGATTTTCCGCGGGCTGCAGGAGAAAGCCAAAGTGTAACTCCGGTAGGTACTATCTAACAGAACTGTTATAAGGAGCAGCGTCTTTTTGGCAAGACGCTGCTCTTAAATTTAGACGACAATGATTCTTTCAGCCACCACCTAGTGCGGCTCAACCGAGACCTCATTTAACCTCGCAAAACCCATCGGGTTTAAGCGGTAACCCTTAATGTAGGGCTTGACCAGGACATAGTTTTGTCCGAAGTATAACGGCACGCAGCAGGCATCCTCAACCAGCCTCTGTTCCGCCTGCTGGTACAGTAACAGGCCCGGTTCATTATCCGTCTCTATCCCTGCCATCGCCAGTAAAGCATCGACCTCAGGGCTAGTGTACCCACCATAGTTATTATCGGCATCGCTGGAAAATAAGATGTCCAGAAAATCCTGGGGGTGGGGGTAATCAGCCACCCACCCCATATAAAACATCTCGTCCTTCTCCTGCGCAAGATGATAGAGGAATCTCGGCGGCTCCAACTGCCTCACCTTTACCTCAACCCCCAGGTTTTGCCGCCATTCACAGATGATAGCTTCCAGTCCCTGTGATATCACCCCCCCCCAGCCGCTGGTGGTAATGGTGATCGGCGGTAATCGGGACACATCACCATAGCTGGACAGCTTAATTAGCTCCCTTGCCTTATCTACATCAAAGCCCAGTCCTGACAGGCCTTCATTATAGCCGGGCATGCCCGGAGGCAGGATACCATCCGCTCGCTGAGCCATCCCCCTGAATACCAGAGACACCAGTTTATCCTTATCAATAGCCTGGCTGAAGGCACGGCGAACATTGACATCATCAAACGGTGGCCTCCCGCAATTAAAACCAATGTAGAAAAAGCTCAACTCGGGCACTACCTGAAGCTCACCGTAAAAGGGGCCGGCCTTATCCAGAACCTTATCGATATAGACCTTACCGACGCCGGTAATATCTATCTCTCC
>JAUWPF010000027.1 GCA_030611745.1 Chloroflexota bacterium
CGGGAAGCTATCCACCGCTAAAAAGGTCCGGGCAGAGCCCGCTCTAATCCGCATCGCCAGCGAGTATCCTAACCTGGCTGAGTCCCTTGCCCTAAACCTCAGGCTAAAGCGCTTCAGTGTCTTCCCCCTGTGGGGAGCGGCAGAGGTCTATCCCCCGGAGAGTGCTGACCTGGTGCTGGTCCCTGCCCGGACAGAAGCCGAGCTTTTAACCTACCGGCTAACGCCGCTAACTAAAGTCCTTGATTTCAGTACCTACCTCATCGCCAACAAATACAGCTGGGAAACAAAGGACATGGGAAGCATGCTGGCTACCATTTACGACAGCCTGGCGGTCAGCGAGCAGCCTCCTCCAGTCGGCGCTGTAAGTACCCCGGAAATAACCGGGCAATACGCAATTAAAGAAACGGACGAAAATACAGTGCGCCTTGCCCTACCTGATGGGCATCAACAACTGCCCACCCGGCAACTGCTGGACAGGGCCGGTGTTGAGGTCGACGACTACCCGTCAGCCGGTGGCAACCGCCGGCCGGCCTGTAACCTGGCTAATACCACTATTAAGGTGATTAGACCCCAGGACATGCCGCTTCAGGTAGCCAACGGAAACTTTGACCTGGCCATCACCGGCAGGGACTGGTTGATGGAGCACCTCTTTCGGTTTCCGTCCAGTCCGGTGAGAGAGATTCTGGACCTCAAGCTGGGAAAGGTAAGGATAGTAGCCGTGGTAAGTCAGGATTTAGCGGTTAGCGATGTCCAGAATCTAAGGCAGGTCATCGCTGAAAGCTCAGTGCCGCTCAGAGTGGCTTCAGAGTATGTCAACATCGCCGATAAGTACGCCCGCGATAATCACCTCGGAGCCTACCGGGTGGTCCCCACCTGGGGGGCCAGCGAGGCTTTTCTGCCCGAAGACGCCGACCTGCTAATCGAGAACACCCAGACAGGGCGAACGCTGGCCCGGCACAACCTTAAGATTATTGATACCCTCTTTGAGTCTTCAGCCTGCCTCATCGGTAACACCAGCGAGGCAACAAGTCCATCTCAGAGAGAACGAATTGACTCAATTACGCAGATGCTGCGTAATGCAGTGAGGAATACTTAAAATGAAAATTATCGAGGGTTTTGAGGCCGCCAAATCGATACTGTCACGGCGGACCCCGGCTGAGCTTTACTCGGTTTCCCCGGCGCTGCGGCAGAGGCTAAAAGAGACATTCGGTGCCGAAATCGAGCTGGAGCAGGCTGTCCGACAAATCATCGACGGGGTGCGAAACAGGGGCGATGCCGCCCTCCTCGACTACACTCTCAAGATTGACGGGGTTAAACTCGCCTCGCTGGAAGTGGACAGAGACCAGGTATCCAGCGCTTACCAAGAGATAGACCGGGAACTGGTATCCGCCCTCGAACTGGCAGCGGAGCGAATACGTCACTTCCACCAGGAGCAAAAGAATAGCATTTTGAAAGAGACAGGCACACCGGAGGCAAGTCAGCTAATACGACCCCTGGAGCGCGCCGGCATCTACGCCCCCGGCGGTACCGCCAGCTATCCATCAACCGTACTGATGACGGTTATCCCGGCCAGGGTGGCCGGGGTGGGGGAAGTTATCCTGACGACGCCACCCGGAACAAACGGGGTAGTCCCCCCGGCCACACTGGTGGCGGCTGATATCGCCGGCACTGACCGTATCTTCGCCATCGGGGGCGCCCAGGCAATCGCCGCCCTTGCCTTTGGCACCGAGTCCGTCCCCCAGGTAGATAAAATCTGCGGGCCGGGTAATATCTTCGTCGTCTGGGCCAAGAAACTGGTATACGGAGTAGTCGATATCGACGGTCTCCAGGGGCCAAGCGAGATATTAATTATCGCCGACAGGACAGCCAGCCCTGAATACTGCGCCGCCGACCTCCTGGCCCAGGCCGAACACGACCCCCTGGCTTCAGCCATCCTGGTAACTACCTCACCACAGCTGGCGGCCGAAGTTAACCGTGAGGTAGAGCGGCAACTGAAGGGCCTGGAGCGTCAGGCCATCGCCGCCCAGGCCCTGGAAAACAGGGGGGTAATTGCCATCGTCAGCAACATGGATGAGGCTATCGAGCTAGCTAACCTTTATGCTCCCGAACACCTCTCCCTGATGGTAGAAAAACCAACCGCCTCCGTTCCCAGGATAACCAATGCCGGGTGCATATTTACCGGTGAGGACTCAACCGTCGTCCTGGGCGACTACGTGGCCGGACCGAGCCATGCCCTGCCTACGGGAGGTACTGCCCGGTTCGGCTCACCACTCAATATATGTGATTTTATTAAATTTATAAATGTGGTCAGTATAGACAGGACCGGCCTGAAACAACTGGGCCCGGCAGCATCAACCATCGCCCGGGCCGAGGGATTCGAGGCCCATGCCCGGGCCGTGGAAAGGCGGCTGAAAGCAGAGTAAACAGGCCTGAACTGACCGCCAGTTTGACAATCACGGGCATCTCATCTAGACTGATTATGAACTAAGTTGTGACCGATTGGAATAGAAGTACGAAGCAGCTAAGGACCAAACTTTTTACCCCGAGCCTCTCGCTAGCTCAATATGTCTTCTGCCAGCAAAGGAGGGTTAGCTGTGGTTAAGTTTCATCTCATCCCCCGCGAGGAGAAGTTTTTTGACCTGTTCGAAGCCAGCACCCGGAATATGGTAGCAGTATCCCGTGAGCTGAAGGAGATGGTCGATACCTGGGAAAATATTGAGGAGAGGGTAGCTAAAATAACCGAGCTGGAGCATAGAGGGGATGAAATCACCCACCAGATTATGGCACAACTGCACCGCACCTTCATCACCCCCTTTGACAGGGAAGATATCGCTCTACTGGCTCACTCACTGGACGACGTAACCGATTTTATCCATGCGACAGCCGACGCCATGCTGATATATAAGATAGAGCGGCCCACCTCCCGGGCAAAGGAGCTGGCCGATGTTATCCATCAGGCAGTAACCGAAGTAGAAAGGGTAATCCCCCAGCTAAGGGGCCACCTTGAATTAAGCCAGATTCTCAAGCGGTGCGTCGAGATTAACCGGCTGGAGAACGCAGCTGACAGGATATTCCGCTCCGCAGTGGCCGAGCTTTTCGACGACTCAAAGGACGCGGCCTATATTATCAAATGGCGCGAGATTTACGAACAGATGGAGAGCGCCACCGATAGGTGCGAGGACGTGGCTGACGTCCTCGAAGGGGTAGCCCTCAAGCATGCCTGACCCTTCGCTCTTGATTCTTGGCTTCATTATCATCCTGGCTATTGGCTTTGGCATAACCAACGGTTTTAACGATGCCGCTAATGCTATTGCTACTACGATTGGCACCCGGGTCCTTTCTCCCCGAAATGCCTTAATCCTGGCTACCTTTTTCAATCTGGCTGGTGCCGCTACTGGTACCGCCGTCGCTATGACCATTGGCAAAGGGATTCTAGCCCCGGAAGTCACCTCAGAGTTCGGCTACGTGCCGGTGATTGCCGCCCTGGCCTCGGTCATCATCTGGACCACCCTGGCTACTTACTATGGTCTGCCGGTGAGTTTAAGTCATGGCTTTATTGCCGCGCTGGCAGCCGCCGGGGTAGCCCTGGCAGGTAGTGAAGCCATAATATGGGGATGGAGTTCCCGTCTGTCACAGACCCTATCGGCAGTAGTGACAGCTCCTCTCCTCGGCTTTATAGGCGGCTTTGCGGTGATGATTATTCTCTTCTGGATATTCCGGCGCGCCGCTCCCGCCAGAATACGGGGTATCTTTAGCAACCTGCAAATCCTGTCTACCGCCTTTATAGCTTACAGCCATGGCAAAAATGATGGCCAGATGCCCATTGGTGTCATCACCATGGCACTGGTGATTTATAGCGGTCAAACCGGCCTGTGGGACAATATCCCGTGGTGGGTAATCATCCTCTCCGCCCTATCCATCAGCACGGGGACAGCGGTGGGTGGGTGGCGGGTCATCAGAACACTGGGGCTGAGGGTCACCACCCTGAGGCCGATTCATGGCTTTGCCGCTCAAGCATCAGCAGCCACCGTTATTGAGGTAGCCTCCCTTTTTGGTATCCCGGTAAGCACCACCCATTGCATAAGCACCGCCATCATGGGGGTGGGAGCAACACGGCGGCTTTCGGCAGTGCGGTGGGGGGTAGCAGGCAACATCATCGCCGCCTGGATAATAACCTTCCCTGTCTGTGCCGGGCTCGGATACCTGTTCGCCTGGTTACTGCAAATGGTGCTTTAGCCTATAGAGAAACCCGCCTCGCCGCCACCCGGCATTTCTCAGCGGTAACAATCGCCTTAATATCGGCCACCGCCCGCCTAATTCCACCCTGCTTATTTATCACAACGTAGTCAAACAGGGATAACTTTTTTGTCTCTTCTTCGGCAGTCCTCAGGCGTAAATCCAGGTCAAAAGGTGATTCAGTATGGCGCTGCTTGAGCCTGGCTACAAGCTCCTCTATCGATGCCGGCATGAGAAAAATGGATACCGCCTGCGGCAGGATTTTCTTGATGGCAGCGGCTCCCTGAATATCAACCTTCACCACTACATCTTTTCCCTTAGCAAGTGCCTGCTTCAGCGGCTCCCGGGGTACGCCATACCAGTTGCCATAGACATTTGCCCACTCCAGCAGCTCTTCATGCTCAATCATCTCCTGGAAGCTCTCCGCCGAAGTGAAGCAGTAGTCTATATCACCCTTTTCACCCGCTCGCCTGGGTCGCGTGGTTACAGTGGTGATATATTCAAAAGGATAGCCCAGTTCCCTCATCAGTCCCAGGACGGCATCCTTACCGGCCCCCGACGGGCCGGAAAGGACCACCAGCAGCGGTTGTGTCACTCGGTCGAACCAGGCTTTATCCTGATAGCTCGTCCCTTTCATCACTCTGTTCTGGCCTTAACAGCGTCCCCCCCCGACTGGCCTGCAGCCTGCCGGCAATAGTCTCCGGAGCCAGGGCTGCCAGGATAACATGCCCGCCTTCGGTAAAGATAACCGCCTTGGTCCTCCTGCCATTGGTCATATCTATCAGCAGGCCTTTGTTTCTTCCTTCCTGGATGGCACGCCTCGTAGGGGCTGAATTTGGTGAAGCGATGGCAATAATCCTGTTCATGGCTACTATGTTACCAAACCCGATGTGAACCAGTTCTACAACCATTATTCTCACCCTGAATGCTAAATTTCAATTATTAAACACCAGACCGAACCCTCTCCAACCTTACGGCTGACTGCCCGCTATCTGATGCAGAACTAATCAAATTGCTGCAAAGTCCCCTCTATCGACCAGTCAATGCTTCTCACCCCCTTTGAAAGCTTTCGCCCCAGAATGCCTATTATCTTATACCTTTGATAGCAATTAGGCAATAGGGTTATGGCCCAAAGACCCGGCGACTTGAATTATACACTACTTGGTGGTAAATTATAACTTCGGGTTAAATGTTGCACATTAGCAACCACCCCGGTTTCGCTTCCATAATCGCAGACGGCCAGTCAAGGTAGTGCTTTGCTCGAGGCGATATAGCGTGCTTCCCCCTCATACCACGCTTATTAAATAAAGAATAACTTGAGGCTACCCGGTGTTGCCTTAACCAGGGCGAGAAGTGCTGGAGGTGAGAAATAAGTGTATAAGATACTGCTGCGACAGGACCTGGTGCCCGACATCCATCTATTCAAGGTCGAGGCGCCGGCTGTAGCCAGAAAGGCCCAGCCGGGGCAATTTATCGTCATCAAAATTGATGAAAAGGGCGAGCGTATTCCACTGACCGTCGCTGACTGGGACGAGCAGGAGGGCAGCATTACCATCATCTTTATGGAAGTAGGAGCAACAACCCACCGCCTCGCCCAGCTCAAGGGTGGTGACTTTGTTGAGAACTTTGTCGGACCGCTGGGTGTACCCACCCACATCGATAAATTCGGCACGGTGGTCTGTGTCGCCGGAGGGTTTGCCGTCGCCCCCATAAAGCCCATCGCCCGGGCTCTCAAACAGGCGGGGAACAGGGTTATTTCAATTATGGGAGCACGGAACAAAAACCTGCTCTTCTGGGAGGACGAGCTGCGCAGTGCCTCCGACCAGCTGATAGTTACCACTGATGACGGCTCTTATGCCCGCAAAGGACTGGTAACCGAGCCGCTGCAGGAACTACTCGAGAGTGAGAAAATTGACCGCGTCATTGCCATCGGTCCGAGTCTTATGATGAAATTCTGTGCCAAAACCACCGAGCCCTTCGGGGTTAAGACCTTTGTCAGCCTGAACCCGATAATGGTTGATGGCACCGGTATGTGTGGCTGCTGCCGGGTATCCGTCGGTGGTGAAACCAAGTTTGCCTGTGTAGATGGCCCTGATTTTGACGGCCACCAGGTGGACTGGGACTTACTCATGGCCCGGCAGCGTATTTATCTCAAAGAAGAGAAATGCGCTCTCGAGCAGTGGCAGGCTCAGGCCGGGCATCATTCTTAAATGGATTGCGGGGGGTAAGTATACATGGCGAAGTTGAATCTGAACCGGGAGCCGATGCCAAGACAGGACCCCAAAGTACGGGGGAGGAACTTTAATGAGGTCGCTTTAGGTTACACTCCAGAACAGGCCCAAGCCGAGGCAAGCCGCTGTATCCAGTGCCCCAAGCGCCCCTGTGCCGAAGGCTGCCCGGTAGGGGTAGACATCCCCGGCTTTATCAAGGCTCTCCAGGACGGCAATATGCCGGAAGCAGTAAAAATACTCAAAAGCAAAAATAGCCTGCCTGGTATCTGCGGGCGGGTCTGTCCGCAGGAAATGCAGTGTGAAGCTAAATGCTCTCTGGCCAAGAAGGGGGCACCCATCGCTATTGGCCGCCTGGAGCGCTTCGTGGCTGACTGGGAACGAACCAACCAGGAGGCCCTGGACGCCCCGGCACCACTACCCCAATCGACAGGAAAGCAGGTGGCTGTGGTCGGCTCAGGGCCAGCTGGCTTGACCGTGGCTGCTGATCTGGCCAAACTGGGACACAGGGTTACTATCTTCGAAGCCCTCCACGTGGCTGGAGGAGTGTTAATGTACGGCATCCCTGAATTCAGGCTGCCAAAAGGGATTGTCCAGAACGAGGTTAACTATGTTACCTCTTTAGGGGTAGAGCTTAAATTAGACTCGGTAATCGGTAAGATCAGTACCGTGGACGAACTACTTGATAGCGACTACCAGGCTGTTTTCCTGGGCACCGGCGCCGGACTACCCATGTTTTTAAATATTCCCGGGGAAAACCTCAATGGCATCTATTCGGCAAACGAGTTCCTGACCCGGGTCAATCTGATGAAGGGATACCGCTTTCCTGAATACGATACCCCGGTGAAGGTTGGACGGAAGGTAGCGGTAGTCGGCGGTGGTAACGTGGCAATGGACTCGGCCCGCTGTGCCCTCAGGCTCGGCGCCGATGAGGTTTATATCGTCTACCGACGCTCCGAGGCAGAAATGCCGGCCCGCCGGGAAGAGGTTGAAAACGCCCAGGAAGAGGGCATTCAATTCAAACTGCTGACCAACCCCAAGAGACTCCTGGGCGATAAGGAGAACTGGGTAACCGGAATCGAATGCTACAAGATGGAGCTGGGCGAACCCGATGCCAGTGGCCGGCGCCGCCCCGTTACCGTTCCAGGAAGCGAGTTTGTTATTGATGTCGATGTGGTAATAATAGCCCTGGGCACAACTCCGAATCCCCTTATCGCCTCCACCACTAAAGGGCTGGAGACAACAGGGCGGGGCACAGTGGTAGCTGACGCAGAGACAGGTAAAACAGTAAAACCCGGCGTCTGGGCCGGGGGCGATATAGTCACCGGGGCAGCTACCGTGATTAGTGCCATGGGAGCCGGCAAACAAGCCGCCGCTGCCATCGACGCGTATTTGAAAGAATCATAGTTTTCGCTATCCTTAAGTAATCAGACAAGGCATGACACAGCCTTCCCTTCTCAAGCCAGGGGGCGTGTTGACAGGCAACCGGTAGAGGCGTAAAATTTGCCAGTTGTGGGCTGTGCATAGAGAGCCAGCCCAAGCACAAAATATGCAAAGTAACTGGCGACCCAAACCCGGTGATGTAACCCTTCGCCCCCGTCGAATCAAGCGCTTCCGCCTGAGGCGAGTATTAGGTGTTCCCGCCCTCTTCAGCGCCGGCTACGGGAATGTTGGCTCATCAATCTATTACGCCCTGGGAATTGTCGCCCTGGTAGCCCTGGGAGCCACCCCGATAGTCCTCGGCATTGCCGGCATCCTCTTTATATTTACCGCTCTCACCTACGCTGAGGGCACCGCCATGCTCCCCGAGGCAGGCGGCTCAGCCAGCTTTGCCCGGCACGGCTTCAATGATGCCATTGGTTTTACCGCCGGCTGGGCACTAATGCTGAGCTATATCGTCACCATCTCAATTTCAGCCTTCACCATCCCCCCCTACCTGGGTTACTTCTGGGCACCGTTTAAAGAGTCCCTATTCGTCAGCACGGCAGCATCCATCGGCATCGTTATCTTCCTGATGACAATAAATGTTATCGGCATCAAGGAGACCTCTTTCATAAACGTAGGAGCCGCCATAGTGGATATAACTACCCAGGTCTCACTGGTGGTCATCGGTTTCATCGTCCTCTTTAACCCGGTAGTCGTCTTTCACCGTATTGTCGACAACTGGCCGACAGTAGATAACCTGGTTCTGGGCATCGCCTTAGCTTCCATCGCCTACACCGGGATTGAAACGATGTCCCAGATGGCCGAAGAAACAAAACAGCCCGAAAAGAAGGTGCCCCAGGCCCTAATTATGATGATTGTTACCGTTCTCGTTATCTTTGCCGGCATCTCCCTGGTATCCCTCTCAGCGATGACACCCCAGGAGCTCGCTTCCGACTGGGCAAGAGACCCGGTCGCCGGTATTGCCGCCAGCATCCCCATCGCGCTGATACGTGATGTTCTCAAGCCCCTGATAGCACTCCTGGCGGGGACCATCCTCCTCATCGCTACCAATGCCGGGCTGATTGGCATCTCACGGCTTGCCTTCTCCCTGGGAAGTCACAAGCTGGTGCCGGCAGCTCTCAGCCGGGTACATCCCCGCTTCAAGACGCCTTACATCTCAATAATTCTGTTCAGCTTAGTAGCCATCATCATCCTATTTCCCGCCTTCTTCACCACCGCCGCCTTTGAAAAGATGGGGACACTATATGCCTTCGGCTCCCTGCTCGCCTTTGCCTTCTCCCATGCCTCTATCCTCAGTCTGAGAGTCAGGAAACCGGAACTAGCCCGCCCCTTCAAGCTCGGTTGGAATATAAAGATTAAGGGCCGTGAACTGCCGATAAGCGCTGTACTGGGTTTAATCGCTACCAGCACCATCTGGATTATAATATTAATTACCCAACCCTACAGCCGCTGGGTAGGAATTATCTGGATGGTTACTGGCTGGATTATCTACTACCTCTACCGGCGGAAAGAACATCTCCCCCTGACCCATATACCCAGAAAACCGGGGGAGGTACGCCAGTAATAAGCCGTAAGGTAATATTGAGGAAAAGATTGTAGATTCTTGATAAGAAAGTTATAATGTCACTAATAATAAATGGAAATGAGAAATAGTGCAGTTTAACAAGATTCTGGTGCCAGTGAGTGGTACCCAGGCTGGTGAAGAAGCGGTCAAATTAGCCTGCCAGCTGGCCAGGAAGAGCAAGGGCAAAATCCTGGCAGCTTATGTCATTACAGTAAAGCGCTCCCTGCCCCTGGATGCTGAGATTGAATCCGAATCCAAAAAAGCTGAGGGTATACTGGATCGTGTGGAGCGCATCGCTGAGGAAGAGGACTGTGAGATTGAGACCGACCTGCTTCAAGCCCGCGACACCGCGCCCGCCATTGTTGATGAAGCAGTAGAGAGGGAGGTCGACCTGATCTTAATCGGTATCACCTATAAGCGGCGCTTCGGTCAGTTCAGCCTGGGCAACATCATCCCCTATGTGCTGAAGAACGCTCCGTGCCGCGTTATACTATATCATCAATATGCTCCATAAGTAAGAGAGACTACCTATGAAAGTAATAATTATGGGCTGTGGACGAGTCGGTGCCCGGCTGGCGGGGTTACTCGATATTGAGGGACACCAGGTTACCATTCTGGACACCAACTCCTACAGCTTCCGTAGACTGCCTCCTGAATTCAACGGCACCGCCCTCCTTGGTAATGGCACCGATGAGGAGGCACTCAGAAAGGCAGGTATTGAGGAAGCCGATGCCTTCATTGCCGTAACCCAGGGAGACAACCGCAATGTTATGGCAGCCCAGATTGCCATGCATATCTTCAACGTGCCCCGGGTAATCTCCCGGATTTATGACCCCCTGCGCCGCCAGCTATACAACTCACTGGGTATCGAAGCCATCAGCCCGACCATAATATTCGCCCAGATGATAAAGGAGAGACTGGAGAAGTAAGATGTACATCATCATTATCGGCGGCGGCAAGGTAGGCTATCATCTGGCCAAGGCACTGCTGGACGAAGGGCATGAAATCCTGGCAATAGAAAAGGACGCCGATAAGGTGGAACTCATCTGCAGCGAACTGGGCAGTGTTTGCGTCCGGGGTGACGGCTGCGAGACAACCACCCTGGATGAAGCCGGCACCAGCCGGGCCGATATGCTCATCGCCGTAACCGGCGACGATGAAGATAACCTGGTTGCCTGCCAGGTAGCCAAACACAAGTTTAATGTACCCCGTACTATCGCCCGTATCAGTAACCCCAAAAACGAAGCCATCTTCAAGAAGCTGGGCATCGATGCCACCGTAAGTAGCACCAATGTCATTCTGGAGTACATAGAACAAGAGGTGCCAACACACCCCTTAACACACCTGCTCGAAATCAGAGACGAGGGACTGGAGATTGTAGAGGTGAAAATCCCGCCCGAATCAGCGTCGGTGGGTAAAGCAATTAAAGAGCTTCCCCTGCCACCGGAGAGTGTGCTATCCCTGCTTATCCGTAAGCAGGAAAAACCACGTATTCCCACCGGTAACACTGTCCTTCGGGCGGAAGACCAGATAATAGCAGTCACCCCACCTGAGTCGGAGCAGGCACTGCGTGCGGCGCTGAGAGGCTCCTGAAAAAGAAGCGGCCCGGCACGTTTGACAGGGACTCCCCTATTACCTTATCATGTAACGTGAATTTGCCAAATTACTTGGTTTAGCTGTTACTGTTTAGCTGTTACTTTGAAAGAAGGAGGAGTTATTGTGAAAGAAACGGCCCCCTCCACCATGGAAAGCCTGATTCAAGGCAGAACGCTGGGGAAGTTCAGGTGTGTCAACTGCTTCGAGCGAATTACCGCCCCCCATGGAAGTAAGACCATTAAATGCCCCAAGTGCGGCTTTGAGTGGCGCGTATCCTGGATAGACCCCGAGTTCCCCCGAATAAGAGGACCGGTCTGGGAGGTAAACCGGCGGTTGGCGGCTGAAGAAGTAAGCAAAAGGGGAAAGGGGGTAAAGTAGATATGGCCCTGAATAGAAAAATAGCCTATATAGACCTAACTACCGGTAAAATCGAAGCCAGGCCTATCCCTGTCAGCATTCGCAAGAAGTTCATCGGGGGCAGGGGGCTTGATTCATACCTGGTATACAACCACGCCAAGCCCAACTGTGACCCCCTGGGACCGGATAATGTCTGCGTCATCAGCGCCGGCCTCCTGGTGGGTACCCTCGCCTCAGCTACCGCCA
>JAUWPF010000039.1 GCA_030611745.1 Chloroflexota bacterium
CTATTACCCTCACCTCCATTGCCAACCGGAGCCATCCTGTCAGGTTGTGTACTCACTATTAATAGCCACGTACTCTGGAGTCAGGTCACAACCCCAGGCAGTAGCAGTGCCCGCACCCAGGTTAAGATTGAGACTTAGCCTCACCTCTTTACCCCTTAACACCCTGGCGGCACTCCGCCGGGTGAAGAGTAAAGGCTTCCCTTACCCTACCAGGCAAATATCTCCCAGGTAAAGGTCAACCTTTGATTCCGTTACCTTCGCCCCGCTCCGCCCCACCGCCGCCATAACCCGCCCCCAGTTAGGGTCACCACCGTGCACCGCCGTCTTCACCAGCGGAGAACTCACCACTGTCCTGGCAGCCAGTCTTGCCTCAGCCAGCGTGGCTGCTCCCGTAACGGTAACCTCAATGAGCCTACCCGCCCCCTCACCGTCAGCGGCGATACTCCTTGTCAGAGAGACACAGACCCCCTCAAGGGCCTGCTGAAAGGCGCCGGCATATTTACCGCCCTCTGAAATCACCTCGCCCCCCGCCAGGCCATTAGCCATCAGCAAAACCATATCGTTGGGGCTGGTGTCACCATCGATTGAGACCATATTAAATGAGACATCCACTGCCCTCTTCAATGCCAGTTTAAGGAAGCCCGGTTCCACCGCCGCATCGGTAGCCAGGAGACAGAGCAAGGTCGCCAGATTAGGGTGAATCATACCCGAGCCCTTGGCTATCCCGCCGATGGTAAACTCACCTCCGTCAGCCCCAACCGCTACCGCCACCTCCTTGGGAACGGTATCGGTGGTCATTATCGCCTTTGCCAGGTCATGACCACCATCACTGGAAAGGATAATCCGGTCGATACGCGCCCCTATCCGCCTCATCGGCAGCCGTTTACCAATCACCCCGGTGCTGGCAACCAGAACATCTTCGGGCAGGATACCGATTCCCTCGGCAGCCAGTTTTGCCATCCGGGCCGCATCCTTAAGCCCCTTCTCCCCCGTAAAGGCATTGGCACAGCCACTGTTTACCACCACCGCCAGTGCCCTTCCCTGCCGCAGTCTCCGCCGGGAGAGGACTACCGGCGCTGCCTTGACCCGGTTGGTGGTAAAGAGAGCCGCCGCCACGCACGGCACTTCGGAGAAGAGGATGCCAAGGTCAAGTCTATCCGTGTCTCTCTTTTTGATACCCGCAGAGGTAGCACCGGCATAAAAACCCTCCGGCGAGGTAACAGTGCCCCCGGGAATAAAGTCAGTCTTAGCTTCCATTATCGGTTAAACTATACCATACCCGCTAGGGCCGGGCAATGAACTCCCCGGCCCCCCGCCGACGCTGGCACAGCTCGGCAACCAGGATATTGAGGGCAAGCTCACCATCATACCTGCCAGTCTTGATACTGAGGTCGGTATCCAGCAGCTGCTGGTATATCTCCTTGAGCCGCTGCCGGGAATAGCTACCCGCCTGCTCCAGTGTCTTGCGCAGGGCATAATCCCCTTTCAAGCCAAGGCGGCGCTGAATCTCGGCCCCATTTTCTCCCCGTCGTTTCATCTCCCTGGCCAGAATCACCATCCGGACCTGCCGTGTCAGCATTACCAGCAGATAAGGCGGGGCCGCCCCCCTCCGCAGCAACTCCTCCAGCAGCCGCTGGGCTACTCCGGCCTTGAACTCAAGGATAGCATCAACCATGGTAAAGACGCTGGCTTCCTGGGCATAGCTTACTACCTCCATCACATCCCCTTCCTCAATACAGCGACCGATGGCAAACAGCACCAGCTTGTTGATTTCGCCGCTCATCGCCCACAGATTGCCCCCCACCAGCCTTGCCAGCGACTCTATCGCCCGGGGAGATATCCTGCCACCCTCTTCACTCACACGACCCCGAATCCACCGGCGCAGCTCATCACCTTTAAGCAGGGGAAAACGCCTTACTTCCGCCTTTGTCGAGAGTGCCTTAAACAGCGGGTTACCGCTCTTTACCCTGCCATCTACCAGCACGACGGCGGTGCTCTCGGGGAGGTTACTCATATAGTCAGCCAGTGCCTGGTACTCGTTCTGCCGGTCGGGTATATTTGAAGCCTTTTTCTTCCGTCCCTTCTTGCTCCCGGCCTCAAAACGCTCCAGGAGCCCGTTAACAATCACCAGCCGTCTTTCACTGAGAAAGGGGAATGTCTCACAGATGGGCCGCAACTGGTCCAGGGTCAGCTGGCGGCCATCCAGGGTGGTGGTATTAACCGCCAGAGCCGACGGGTCACCGATACCTTTCTTTATCGTGTCAAGCGCCTTATTGATGGAAAACTCGTCCTCACCCGACAGGATATAGAGCAAGGTCTACCTCCAGGCTATCAGTCCCCTTATTCTATCATACTGCTACTTTCAAGCAACCTTTATTGAAGTATGAAGGCACAAATAGTAGAATAAATATGAATAATTTCACCAATGAATATCGATATTGGCATCATCGGGCTGACTAAGAGCGGCAAGACAACGGTCTTCAACGCCTTAACCAGGGGCACGGCTGATACCGGGAGCTACACTCCCGGCAGGCCCACCCCCCACATCGGGGTGGCCAGGGTTCCCGAACCCCGGCTCGAGACCCTGGCCAGCCTCCTCCAGCCCAAGCGGGTTGTCCCTGCCGAAGCAGGCTACATAGACATCGGGGCATCAGTCAAGAGCCTGGCGGAAGACAAGGGTATCGGCGGAGAACTCCTCACCCGGCTCAGCAACGTAGATGCCCTGGTCAATGTCGTCAGGGCCTTTACCGATGAAAGCATCCCCCATATCGAAGGGAGTCTGGATGTAGAACGGGATATCGCCACAATGAACCTGGAGCTCGCCTTTTCCGACCTGGTGTTACTGGAGAGGAGACTGGAGAGAATCGGGACATCACTCAAGGGGGCCAGGCCGCCCGAGCGCCAGGGCCTCGTTAAAGAGCAGGAGATGCTGACCCGGCTCAGAGCCAGCCTGGAAAAAGATATCCCCATCAGGGAACTGGAGCTAACCACTGACGAGACCAGAGCCATCGCCGGTTACCAGTTCCTGACCGCCAAGCCGCTGCTGATAGTGGTCAACATCGGAGAGGAACAACTATCCCGGGCAGAGTCCCTGGAAGCAGCGCTAAACTTACGTTACCAACGGCCAAAATGCCGGGTTACTACCCTTTGTGGCAAGCTGGAAATGGAGCTAGCGCAACTGGATGACAGCGCCGCTCGGGAACTCCGTACCTCCTACGATATGAGTGAGTCCGGGTTTGAGCGCACCATCAAGCTGTCTTATGAGCTGCTGGGGTTAATCTCGTTTTTTTCCATCGCCTCGGGCGAGGTCAAGGCATGGTCAATCAGAAGCGGCACCAGCGCGGTTAAGGCTGCCGGTAAAATACACTCCGACATGGAGCGGGGCTTCATCCGCGCCGAGGTAATCAGTTACGCTGACCTGGTGAAGTGCCACAGCCTGGCTGAGGCCAGGAAGAAGGGCCTCCTCCGGCTGGAAGGCAAGAGCTACCCGGTTAAGGATGGTGATGTCATCACCTTCCTGTTCAATGTGTAGCCTGCTAATACCGAAACCTCACCGTGATTGCCGCGCTTCTAGCTTGCGTGACATGATATAATACGTGATATAATAATAGTAAGGGAAATTTTCTTTGCGGGGGAAGGCTAATGACACTGGACTGGCTTCGTGACCTGATAATTGTCATCTGCGGAATAGCCGGCACCCTGATTGCCATTTTTGTTACCGTCCTCATCTTCCGGCTCTACCGCCAGCTGAAAGAAATAACAGACTCGGCAAAGACAACGGCAAAAGGCATCCAGAGCACCTGGTCTTTCCTGTCCGACACCGTGGTCCAGCCGGTTATCCAGGTAACCAGTCTTATCCAGGGAGTTCGCCAGGCAATCAATGCCGTAACCAAACGAGCGGCCAGGGAAAGGAAGGATGACGATGACTAATCAGGGTAAGGGAGCGGGCTTCGCCGCCGGGGTCATTATTGGCGCTGCTATAGGAGCGCTAGCAGCCCTTATTCTCTCACCCGAAACGGGAAAAGAGACGCGGGAGATGCTGAAAGAGAAGGGTATTAAGCTGGGTAAGAAGGTAAAAGAGTCCCTGGGAGAGGCAGTGGAGGAGGGGAAAAAGGCGGCATCCAAAGCAGGCGCCGAGCTAAAAGAAAAGCTTGAAAAGTTTGAAAAGATAGATGAGTAGAGGCCTGTGCCGCAGGTACAGCCCTTACTCCCCGCCCCGGTGTTCTGATTATCATTACCGCAACCTTTGACCCCTAATGCCCCGATACCCGGACACTACCATTCTGGTAAGTCTCCCGCTTGCGGGTAGGCAGCCTTTCCTTAAACCGGTCAATAACATACTGGCAGGCAGCAAAGCCCTCCTTACGATGGGCAGCGGCAACGGCAACCACGAGATTAATGTCCCCTACTCTCAGCTTGCCTATTCTATGGAAGATAGCGATATTATTTATCTGCCATCTTTGCCTGGCTTCGCTGGCTATCTCCTCCAACCTGCCCTTCGCCTCTCCCCGGGGGTCCTCGTACTCCACAGAAAGAACCGCCTTACCCTCGGAGTACTGCCGGATCAAGCCGACGTAAGTGGCCACGCAACCACTGTCATCGGTCCTGGTCTTGCCAACAACGAACTCGGGGGAAAGGGGCTCCTCTGTAATTTCTATCACGACAGCCCCATCCCTAATCAGGTGCCGCCGGGGCCTGTCCCGGCACGAGACGGGGTACCGGTGATGCCTTTTCAGGCGCACGCCTGGGTGCCGGCCCGGCTTCAGCTACGGGTTCTACCGGTACCGGAACGGGCGCAGCCTTTCTTTTCTTTCTGGCAGGCCGCGGGGAGGTCTCATTGAATGCCGCCTCCAGCTCTTTGCCCTCCAGTGTCTCCTGGGCAACAAGCTTCTCCGCAATCTGGACGAGCTTCGAGTTATTCTCGGTCAAAATCTTCCTGGCTACGGTGTAAGCCTGCTGGATAATCTTGCAAACCTCATCATCAATCTGCCTGGCTATCTCCTCGCTGTAGTCCCGCTGCTCGGAGATTTCACGACCCAGAAAGACCATCTCCTCTTTGTGCCCGAAGGTCCGCGGCCCCAGCTTGTCGCTCATTCCATAATCGGTAACCATCGCCCGGGCCATCTTGGTGGCTCGTTCAATATCGTTCTGGCTTCCGGTGGTCACTTCGTTAAAGACCAGTTCCTCGGCTACATGACCACCCAACAGGGTAGCTAGCATGTCCTTAAACTGGGAACGTGTCATCAGATAGCGGTCCTCAACCGGCAGTTGACGGGTATGACCGAGGGACATACCACGCGCCACGATGGAAATTTTGTGTACCGGGTCGGCATTGGGCAGTATCCTGGCGACAAGGGCATGCCCCGCCTCGTGATAGGCCGTAATTTCCTTTTCCCGGGCACTTATTCTCCGGCTCTTCCTCTCCGGTCCCGCAATCACCCGGTCAATGGACTCTTCAAACTCCACCATGCTAATGGTCTTCCTGCTCCGCCGGGCAGCCAGAATAGCCGCTTCATTGACCAGGTTAGCCAGGTCAGCGCCACTGAAACCGGCGGTCTCCTTGGCCAGCGTCTCCAGATTAACCGCTGCGGCCAGCGGCTTACCATTGGAGTGAATCTTGAGAATCGCCGTTCGTCCGACGATATCGGGGCGGTCAAGGATAACCCTCCGGTCAAAGCGGCCGGGGCGAAGTAACGCCGGGTCGAGAATATCAGGCCGGTTGGTAGCCGCAAGAACAATCACACTGGCATTAGTGTCGAAGCCGTCCATTTCTACCAGAATCTGGTTCAGTGTCTGCTCTCGCTCATCATGGCTGCCCCCCAACCCGGTACCACGCTGACGCCCGACAGCATCAATCTCATCAATGAAGATGATGCACGGAGCACTGCGTTTAGCCTGGTCGAAGAGGTCGCGCACCCTGGAGGCGCCGACACCGACGAACATCTCGACGAACTCACTGCCGCTGATGGAGAAGAAAGGCACCGAAGCTTCACCGGCTATTGCCCGGGCCAGCAGTGTCTTCCCTGTACCTGGCGGACCTACCAGTAAGACTCCTTTTGGTATCCGTGCCCCCAGCGTCTCGAACTTCTCCCGCGATCTGAGAAACTCCACCACCTCATGCAATTCCTGCTTGGCCTCTTCAACGCCGGCGACATCATCAAAGGTTACCGCAGGCGTATCGGCCGAAAGCACTTTCGCCCGGCTGCGACCAAAATTAAACGCCTGGTTATTAGCCCCCCGCGCACTGCGGAACAGGAAGAAAAGCAAAACACCAAAGAGCAACAGGGGAATGAAGGCTATCAGTGCCCCCCCCCAATCAAATCCCGATGGTTTAAACCCGTAATCTATCCCCTCAAGATTAAGCCCGAGTTCCTGGAGGTCAACATAATTGAGGTTACCGATAAAGGTCTTTAACTCCACACCGGCCCTGGTAGTAATTAACAGCTCATCACCGTCTATCACAAGCTTCCCTATCTCATTGTTCTGTGACATAACCACCGCTGCATCCAGACCGACTTCGGCCGGCTTTGTCATCGTCGGGAAAAGCCAGCTAAAGAGAGCCATGGCGGCAATCAGGATAGCTATATATATAAGACCATTACGCATCAAATTTGAATTCATTCCTCACCTCAGGAACCGGTAAACCGGCTCACCTGTCTCCCCGCTCGTATAAATACATCTTAATTATACCAGAAACAGGAGTCAAGGGGAAAAAGAGGTCCCCGTCCTAACCTGCTTCCCGCAGACGGTTATAGGTGGCCTGCAACAGCAGGGCATCCTCCTCCAGATTGGGGCTTTCGCAGATTACAAGCCCCCCGGCATCATAGTCCACCAATGCCCGGAGAAGTTCGCCATACCGAAAATCTGAATCAGAGAGGTTCAGGTGTCTTATCTCCCCACTCTTACCATAACTGATACCAGCGACATGGAGATGCATATCATAAAGGGCAGTGCTGCCCAGGCGCTTTCCGACCTCTTCCAGAATAAAGGTAAACTCCCGATAAGAATTGAACCCTCCCGTGCGGGCGTGCCAGTGAGCAAAATCAATACAGGGAGCAAGTCCTTCCAGCTCAGCACACAGGTCAAGTACCTCTTCTAAGGTCCCGAACTGGCTAACCCTGCCCATGACCTCCGGCCTGAGCCATACCCGGTTATTTTCCTCCTTCAGCTGGCCCAGGGTCTCTGCCAGGTACTTTTTCACCGTAGCGTAGGCCTTTTCCGGCGGGTCACCAAGATAGTAGGCGGTATGGAAAACAACGCTTCCCGCCCCGCACAGCGAAGCGATACGGGCTGTCTGAAGCAGCCTCTCCTGACTGGCTCTTATCTTCTCCGGTTCCCGGGCGTTGAAGTTGATAAAATAAGGGGCATGCGCCGACAGCCTTACCCCTCTCCGGGCAGCCACTTCAGCAACCAGGACGGCACTCTCCCTGCCCATCCTTACCCCCCGGACAAACTCTATCTCCATGCAACCCAGGCCGAGCTCGCCCGTACACTCAACCCCCGACACCGTGGACCCGGATTGAGCGCTGTGCGGCGTACCCGCGGTACCAAAAAGTAACCCTGCCATTATTCCTGCCTGCCCAACCTCTATACTTACGATAGACAGTATACCACAGGGCCCGACCCTTCCCAACTTTGACTTGAAGTGCCAAAATGGTATAATTCGATATGAAAGCCGTGGCGATAAAGACGGTAGCTACCAACCGCAAGGCCTACCACAACTATCACCTGGAAGATACTGTTGAAGCTGGTATTGTGCTTACCGGCACCGAGATAAAGTCAATCCGGGCAGGGAGGGTAAGTCTGAGCGATGCCTATGTCAAGCCTGAAGCCGGGGAACTGTGGCTGGTAAACGCCCATATTGCTCGTTACGAAGCCGGCAGCTACTTAAGCCACGAGCCAAGGCGGCCGCGAAAGCTCCTCCTCCACCGCAAGCAGATTGACAGCCTCACCAGCAAGGTGCAGGAAAAGGGCCTTACCCTGGTGCCCCTCAAATTATATATTAAAGATAGTATCGCCAAGGTCGAGATGGCGTTAGCCAGAGGCAAGAAGCTATATGACAAGCGTGAGTCCATCGCCCGCCGTGAGGTAGAAAGGCAGATTGGACAGGCCATAAAGAGACAGGACTTGAGGAGGTAACCCGGCAGATATCCAAAGCGTGGGGACGCGTGGGTTCGACAGGGGAAGTATGCTGCAGGATTGCAAGCTGAGGTGTCACTGCCCTCATAAAACAAGTGGCGAAAAAACAACTGGCGAACCTGAATTCGCACTTGCAGCCTAATTAAATAGGCTGCACATCCAACCCGACCTCACCTCAATAGGTCGGGATTGGGTGCCGAAAAATTGAGGTGCCGCTGCCCGGATGTCGGTAAGGGCAGCGAAAGAATTATCGACTGGCCTGGCTAAACTCGGCCAGTAGAGGTTAGCCAGGTGAGATTAAATAGCTG
>JAUWPF010000082.1 GCA_030611745.1 Chloroflexota bacterium
GGAATGCTACCAGACCTATGCCGACTACATTGATGTGATGGACACCCTGGAGGAGATGGTATCCTCTGTTACCTCTAAAATCAGTGATAAAGACGAGGTTTTATTTGGTGATAATACCATCAACTTCAAGCCACCCTGGCAGCGCCTCGACCTGCGCCAGGCAATTACAAAATACAGCGGCATCGACTTCGACCAGTACCCTGATACCGATTCGCTCCGGGCTGAGATGTCGCGGCTTAACATGGATGTCGACCCCAAAAAGGACAGGGGCAGGCTTATAGATGAGCTTATCTCGACCTTTGTTGAGCCGAATTTGATACAGCCTACCTTCCTCCTGGACTACCCGGTTGAGATGTCGCCCCTGGCCAAGACCAAGCTCGATAATGGCAGTGTGGTAGAGCGATTCGAAGCCTTTGCCGGCGGTATGGAGATTGCCAATGCCTTTACCGAACTCCACGCCCCCATAGAACAGAGACGGCGCTTCCTCCGGCAGCAAGAGAGGTGTAAGACAGAGGGCGAGGTAGTGGAGACCATTGATGAAGATTTCCTGCTGGCAATGGAATACGGGATGCCGCCTACCGGCGGACTGGGTGTTGGCATTGACCGTCTCGTAATGCTCCTAACCGGCCAGCCGTCAATCCGCGAGGTAATCTTCTTCCCCCAGCTCAAGGAGAAATAGTAAGGGTCATTTATTAAGACAAGCTTGAAGGGGAGTAAATACTATAAGGAGAGTTACGGGGAAGGGGATAAAGGGGATGGGGTTAATAAAAAATCATGCTTGACCTGAAATTTATTCGGGAAAACGGGGAGGTGGTGCGGCAGGCATTATCAAGTCGCCAGGACTCGGCGCCGCTGGACGAAATCCTGGAGCTTGACTCGGAGCGCCGCCAGAAGCTAGCCGAGCTGGAAGACCTGAGGCATACCCGTAAAGAGATTGCCCGGCGGAAGGGAGCGGAAGCTACAGATAAGGGACGCGACCTGCGTGGTAAAACAAGAACCCTGGAGGAAGAGCTGCGAAAGCTGGATAAAGGGCTGGAGGGACTACTGCTGCAGGTACCCAATATCCCCCAGCCATCCGTGCCCGCAGGCCGGGATGAAAAGGATAATATATTGGTGCGCTCCTGGGGGGAGCCGAGGGGCTTTGATTTCGAGCCCGCCCCCCACTGGAAGCTGGGGGAATCCCTGGGCATCATTGACTTCGAACGAGGAGTAAAGCTCTCCGGCAGCCGCTTCTATGTGTTAAAAGGATCAGGCGCTCGATTGCAGAGGGCTCTCATTTCCTTTATGTTAGACTTTCATACCGCCGAGCATGGTTACCAGGAGGTATACCCACCATTCATGGTCAAGCGGGAATGCATGGTCGGCTCGGGCAACCTGCCCAAATTTGCTGATAACCTGTACCACGACGAGGAAGACGACTTCTGGTTCGTGCCTACGGCCGAGGTGCCGCTTACCAATCTGCACCGTGATGAAATTATCCCCCCGGGGGTCCTGCCCTTATATTACGTAGCTCACACTGCCTGTTTTCGCCGCGAAAAGATGTCAGCCGGAAAGGACACGCGGGGCATCAAGCGAGGCCACCAGTTTGACAAGGTGGAGCTATATAAGCTCACCGGGCCCGCTACCTCCAGCGAGGAACTGGAGAAACTGGTCCGGGATGCAGAACAGGTCTGCCAGAAGCTGGAGCTTCCCTACCGGGTCCTGGAACTTTGCACAGCCGACCTGGGATTCGCTGCCCAGAAAACCTATGATATTGAAGTATGGGCTCCCGGATGTCGGGAGTGGCTGGAAATAAGCTCCTGCTCCAACTGCGGCGATTTTCAGGCAAGAAGGACCAATATCCGCTATCGCCCCACCCCTGACTCCAGGCCCCAGTTTGTCCACACCCTGAACGGCTCGGGGCTCGCCTTACCCCGGGTAGTCATTGCCGTCATGGAGACCTACCAGCGCTCTGACGGCAGCATCACCATCCCTGAAGTGCTGCAACCCTATGTGGGGGAGAAGGTAATTAGATAAAGGCCTACTTGCTATATCCTCCCCGCAATATGTTTTTCAATACCTTACCACTGGGAGTCTTGGGCAAGCGGTCAACAAAATCTACCGACCCCGGCACTTTATAGTCATCGAGCTTGCCCTCACCCCAGTTAATTATCTCCCCTGCAGTAGCCTTTTCTCCCGCCTTCAAGACCGCTATCGCCACCACTCTCTCACCCAGCTCCTTATCGGGCACCCCTATCACCGCCACCTCAGAGATGGCCGGGTGCAGCGATATTACGTTCTCCACCTCCGGTGAGTACACCGGCTTGCCGGCACTGGTGATGGTATCCTTCTTCCTGCCGGTGATATAGTAGTAACCCTCTTTATCCCTTGTTGCCAGGTCACCGGTATGCAGATAGCCACCCTCCAGCGTCCTGGCGGTTGCTTCAGGCATATTCCAGTAGCCCTTCATTATATTATCGCCCCTGGCCAGTATCTCCCCCACCTCCCCCGGGACACAGTCTTTACCCTCGTCATTGACCAGCCTTACCTCGACATTGAGCACCTCTTTGCCACAGGAACCCGCCCTCTTTACCTCCTGCCATGGACCCTCCATCAACGGCGGCATGATAATTGCCGGTCCCCCTTCAGTCAAAGCAAAGGTCTGAATAATGATGCCGCTAAAAATCCGATTCATCTGCCGCTGTAGCCCTTCCGGCAGCGGCGCCCCGGAATATATCATTATCCGTATGCTGCTAAGGTCATACCTGTTAATATCAGGATGAGTGACTATGGGTACCATCATCGGCGGCACAAAACACATCGTGGTCACTTTCTCCCGCTCGATAGCCTCCAGCACCAGCCCCGGGTCACGGGCATCCATTAGCACGGTGGTGTTACCCATATAGAAATGACACCTCATATGCCACAGGCTACCGATATGAAACAGGGGCAGAATGACCAGGTGAATGTCACTGCGGTTTATGGGGAAGCAGGTTAGAATAGTATTGGCTGAGTCCACAATCTGGCTCTTATGGTTAAGCATTACTCCCTTCGGCGCACCGGTAGTGCCGCTGGTGTAGAGAAGCCAGACAGTATCATCCTCACTAATAGCTACCTCAGGCTCACCGGCGGGATAGCCAGAGAGCAGCTTCTCATAGCTTTCCGCCCCCACTACCTCGCCAATGGCAATATAATGCTCCACCGACTCCAACCCGGGACGCAGCGAACTGATGGTATCCCGATAGTTCTCACCGAAGACAATGGTACTTGCCCCCGAGTCATTTACAATATAGGTTATCCCTTCAGCATCAAGGGAACTATTAATCGGCACAATAACCATACCGCCCTTGGCAGTAGCGAAATATACCTCCAGATACTGGGAGCAGTTATCCGCCAGCACCGCTACCCTGTCTCCCGGCTTAACGCCGATAGCAAGCAGGGCATTAGCCAGGCGGTTCACCCGCTCATTGAGCTCCCGGTAACTCAACCTCGTGTCTTTAAAAACCAGCGCCGTCTTCCGGGGAAGTTTCATCGCATTCTGCCTCAAAATATCTCCCAGCAGCATTTTGGCCTCCTTTGAACCGAGCCTGTTTCGCAGGATTATAACCCAACTTCAGCTAAAAGAAAAGCTAAAACATTTTGAAAAGCTGTCTCCTTCTGCTAGAATGAGACGCATCCGGAGGTGAAATCTTGGAGCTAATCAAGACCGACTGCATCCTATGCGTCTTTGGCTGTGGCATAAATGCCTATGTTGAGGACGGCAGGCTGGTTAAGGTAGAGGGTATGACCGAGCACCCCTTAAATCAGGGAGTCCTCTGCCCCCGGGGCAAGGCTCTGGTAGACTATGTTTATTCGCCGGACAGGCTGAAATACCCGATGAAAACGGTAAACGGGAAGTGGGAGCGAATCTCCTGGGATGAAGCCCTGGATACCATTGCCAAAAAGCTACAGCAGATTAAAGATAAATATGGCGCTAGAGCGCTGGCTATCTTCTGCGGCTCGATAGGCGTGGAAAATAACGAACTGGCTGCTTTTGCCCGCCGCTTTCGCGGTGCCTACGGCACACCAAATTTCCTCTCGGTGGAAAGTAACTGTTTTCGCTCCCGCATCCTGGCCCATCAATTGACCTTCGGCACTTTTCTCCTTGAGGAGCCGGAAAAGGCCAGGTGTGTTATCCTCTGGGGACATGACCCGGAGAACTCAAAGCCGCCGCTGGCCAGTAAGCTCTATAAGGCCCTGGATAACGGGCT
>JAUWPF010000006.1 GCA_030611745.1 Chloroflexota bacterium
GTGGTTATACCCTTCATAATCAGGTAGCGAAGAGTAGCAGCAGAGGACGGTCTAAGGCTTCCTCTTTGGGACAATTGGAGAATCATCTGGGTAGAGACAAGCTACTATCTAAATCTATGTCACATTACATCTTTTTGTTCAGCCCACGGAGATCGAACCAATCAGACAAATGCAAACTCTGCTCTAAAAGTTCTATGTATTGAACAACTTGGGCTAGCGGATTGGATTCAAACTTCAGTAAACAAGGGCAAAGGTTTTTGAGAAGGTTTTAGTTCTACTTTTTGACATGCACGGTCTACTAGCTAAATCCTCATTTTTTGCAAACATTGGGGTCTGAGTTTTCCGCTAACAGACTGGTCGGCTCAACGTAGCTTTTTTAGAAAGGAAGTGTCCCAAACGGCTTCGGTCAATGTTTCCCCCGCTCAGCAAGCAAACGACCTCAGAACCACTGGGGATGTTAGCTTTTTTGAAAAGGAGAGCGGCAAACCCTGCTGCTCCTGCCGGTTCTGCTAAGATCTTACACCATTCCAGGATTAGGTACAGAGCTTCTATCATCTCGTCATCTGAGACTAGAACGAGTTCGTCAACATACTTTTGAACCAAAGCCAAGTTGAGCTCTCCAACAAATGGGGCAGCCAATGCCTCTGCAATGGTATCCATTCTATTTAAATGAACCACCGCCTTCCGCTGGAGGCTTTGCCGCATAGGCGAGGCCCTGGGCATGGTTTCCAGATGATATAGTGATAACCCCTTTCTTTCTTTCTTCTTCTGTTAGGTGGTGTAGTTTATTAATAGCCCCTCTAGGTTTGAATGAGCCTGTCTTCTGAAAAACCTCTGCTTTGAAATGAAGGTGTGTGCTAGTTCGTCTCCCCAGGCTTGTAGAGGACATCAGAGGCGTTCTGTGGATTCGACCCGCTATAATTCGCTGGGCGCTGGTGATGTTACCAAGTTCAATCATACAATTTCTTCCCCTTAGCTAGTTCAACTTGCCAATTTTAACCATTAAGACGTCTTTAATCAACATCCTTGAAAGCCATCAGGCTGGGTAACCACGTTGCTAATATAGGAAAACCAATAATTAAGTTCAAAATCGTATCCTGCCTCATCGTCTCCCTCAAGATAACAAAACGCTAGAATGTGACGCTGGGCTAACGATCCGGGGGAATGTGACTGGACTCGTTTTGTGTCATCAGGTGAATCAGGCTTATCAATCTATTAATCTAAGCAATTGTTCAGCTATGGCCATATTCCCCTCATAATCGATATTGTTTGTTAAACTCATCTACAATCGCCATTAAGTCTTCGGGGAGAATCGACCTCACTTCTTTGACTACATGAGCTGGAACTTCCCCATAGTACGCCTGGGCTATACCACCAGTAATACATGCCTGGGTGTCACTATCTCCGCCCAGAGAAACTGCTTTCCTAACTGCGTCCTCATAGTCACTGGACTCCAGAAAAGCCATTATTGCTTCTGGCACAGAACCCTGGCAGGTCTCATCAAATCGGTACTGTGGTCTAATTTCATCCAGGGACCTTTCGAGGTCATATTCAAAGTTCTCCTCAATATAATCTCTGATGGCATCTTTGTTACAATCCTCTCGTGCCAGAAATATCGCCGAGGCAACTGCCTGCGCCCCCTTAATACCCTCCGGATGGTCATGGGTAACCGCGGCACTTTTCTTGGCCTCTTTCAGCACCATATCCAGGCTGGAAAAAGCAAAACCTATTGGGCTCACGCGCATGGCTGAACCATTGCCGTAGCTGCCATAGGGCTGCTGGTTCCTGCTACCCAACCACTTATTGAACATCGCCCCGTAACCGGCATTAGGATAACGGTGCCCATATTCATAGAAAGCTTCCTGGTATTTCTTACCATGAAGAATACAGTCAGCAACCGCTACGGTAAGCACAGTATCATCAGTAAACCTGGAATAGGGAAGAAAAAGGTCAAAATTGAGGTTCTTCGTATAATAAAATTCGTAGGCAGAACCGATGATATCTCCAGCAATAGCGCCAAGCATACTTCTACTCCCGTGTTCTATTCACTCATCCCCCTCAAACGCTCCACAATCCACATCATTCCCTCAGTATCCAGCCCACAGTACTTTTCTAAATCTTCCCGTATTTTCATTCTCACCCCCTCAGACACATCGCCGTAGGTGGCTTCCAGGAAAGCAAGGCTGGCATCCTCACCGTTACTGATATCCATTTCATCGTAGCCCTTCCCGGTTAAGGCAGGCAGGACCATTTTTATAGAAGCACTTCCCTTCTGCGCGGGATGATAGTAATAGAAGCTGCGGAAAGGAACAAGCAGGTCAACTATCCTTCCCGACACGTCGTCTACCCAATCATTAGAGTCAGGGAAGGCTTCAGCAAGCTCTTTCAAAACACCCTTCTCAAACACCTGGTTATAGACAACGATGCTGCCTTCTCTACCGAGCACCTTCTTCAGTTGAGATAATAGCTCCGGCCTCGGGTCATTAGTGCCTTCTGCCAGGAAAGAATAATGCTTTGGCCTGGCCTTCTCCTTTTCCACGACATGCAGGGAAAACTGGAACGGGATCCGCTGGTAGGGTCTGGTGCCGTCAAACAAAGGCACCACAGGGCTGAACGTCTCAAAATCCAGATAGTAAAGAGGATATTCCAGGGTGCTCAGGAAACGCCCGATTCCCTCGCTATCTATATAGGGCTCACCGCTTACCTCGCACTCCTTTTGTATCTGCTGCATGCCATTGAGCTCAAAATAATCGGGAATATCCTTGATGGCAAGTATGCCGCTTTCAAATAGCTCAAGGGATTTCCTGCCTCCTCTATACAAATCAAAGACACTACTTTCTGGCAGGAAGTCCCAGCACACCGGCTGCAGGGGACAGTCATAAGGGGCTTTACAGTGGTTCCCGATGGCAGTATCGGGGCACCGCTCTGCTGAGATAATGCTGAACATATTGTCTATCCGTTCCTGTATTCTCGAGCTTACCTCATTTACTTGGTCAGAAATATCCTCTGTATGGAAAAGCTGCTCGGGGTCTATATCGCCGTCCTTAACATATTCGTTGTTGATACAGGCAAGGAAGCACTTCCTTATCCTGAGACCATACTGCTCATAGCAGAATTTCTGGAAGGAGACGTCTTCAATGTTTATGTCTTTAACGCTGGTGGAGCTTTTTACCTCGATGATGTCCCACTCATCTTTGCCGGCAGGGTTCAGGATGTCAGCCCGGGCATAGATTTTACCGGTCCCGATTCCGGCCTCAAACAGGGGAGCACGCCGCTCCAGGAGCCCCCGGGTCTGCCTGAGATTGGTGGCGAAGTCCTCATCGGGGATATCAATGCCATCGGGGAACAGTTTCTTGGCCAGCTCACCAACCAGATGTCCCTGGTCAAACCGGTACTGGGTGACGGCGTCGACTCCAGGTATCTTCTCCGGCTCGTGAAACAACATCCATAAATACCTGGGGCACTGCAGCCCGTTGAGGTACTTAGTTTTTGATAGCAGTTTTGATGCCATATTACCAATACCTCCCGATGCGTCTATATGGAATGGTCTCAATCACAAATTCTAAGCTTATGTTGTCCAGGCTACGTAATCTGAAGTTGCTAATTAAGTTACTTTCTACCTAAGGCCAGGTTAATTGCTTCAGCGAATTCGTCTGGCTTCTGTGAGCCAAATAACAATCTACCCCCGTCTGAAAACTCCAGTTGCACACCTCGATTGCCGGATACATTGTAAGCTCTGCCTTTTCGTCCGTACCGGATGCCCCAGCCACCATACTCCTTGATGGGACTATACCTTCGCATCTCGTATGATATTATATCTTCCACCGCTATCTTGTGAAATGAGAGGTGAAACGGGAAAAAGCGATAATATATGCCGTCGTCACGAACTTCCGTCGTCAGGTTCATTTTGTAGAAGGCGTAGGGAAAGCCAAAGCCAACGACAATCACGATAACTATTAGAACAGTATCTGGCGCCGGGTTATTCCCAAATGGTTCCCCAAGAAAGAGTTGCTGTACCATACCCCATATCGCAATAAGAGATATAGAAAAGATGAGAATCCAAAGCCAGAGCTGGCGGAAATACTGGACTTCACGATACAGGGGATTCACATTAACCTTTGACATCTGGCCCCCTATCCCTCTTTCCTGGCTTTGTAAATTTGCTCAGGGGGAGTATTCACTTCTGGCCCGGCCCGCCAGATTCTACCACAAACTGGAAATGTTGAACATTATACTAGATTGTTACCTGTGAAAAGACATAGGGGATGTCTGATTTCCTGCATGTGCGATTATCCTTCTCTGAGACACAGCTAAATATGCTATCATAGGTTAAATCATTTGATGTTTTGGAGTGATTAATGGTTTTATACCAGACAATCCAACACCGAAGAAACTATAATCAGACCCTCAGAGAGCTTCTCCGCCTCTCCTGACAAGACCAAAGTGTTTGGTTCCAGAGTGTCCCATTATTGCTGATTGATAACACATGTAAGGATATGGCACAGTGTACTCTAGGGGAGGAAAAGCAGGCGAATGAGTATGGATTTGTTACCGTGGGTCATTAGAGCCGTACTAATTATAGTAGGAATAATACTGGCAATAATAATCTGGAAAGGGAAAAAGGAAGGAAGGTATCAAGAATACTCCTTTAGGTTTTTTGTAATAGGAATTACCGCTTTTATTATGGGGGTCATTCTCCTGATAGTATCTTCTATAACAGACCTATCATTTGGTTATGATTTGTTTCTTACTGCTGCTGGGGCAATAGGTATCATAATTGGTTTGGTTATTCGGAATATATGGGAGAAGAACCGTTAATATCTTAAGCTATCCTCAATTCTTACTGCAACTGGTACAGAAAAAGGGGCAGGTCCAATAGAGCAGAACCCGCTCTTAGCTACCTGTCCAAATTTCGGGGACCACCTCAGTTACCTTTAGGCGGCTTTGCTTTAAAACACTGCTATGTTATCTGTCTCCGGGCACGTGTGAATATTTTATGTCGTAGCTGCGACTGGTTCTGGTCAGCGTGCTGACTCGTTATCTATATGACGCTTACGAGACATTAGCTAAATCCAAGGATTAAGGTCATCATCTCCTTGACAAAACTCAGCAAAGCTTTATTATAAAATTCATGGAAGGATAGGTAGAAGAGATGCAAATGAGGAAAACGTATAAAGAGATAAATCCCGAATTACTTTTTAGTGAGTTGAAAGACTTCGCCCTTAAGCAGAGCACAGTTTTAGGTGAAACGAAGTCTGAAACCTATTCCTTAGCGAGCGATTCGTCATCCTTCATTACTCGGGGCACGCTGACGTTCAAGACTCAAGGTGAGCCGGGCAGAGAGTGCCTCCGAGTTCACATAGTAGGCACAGCTAAAAGCGAGACGAAGTTGATGCTTGATATAGACGAGGCGCTTTTTCCTCAGGAGAAGATATCTGCCTTGCTGGCAGACCTAGACTTCATCTTTGGCTCATTCGAGACGAAGAAGCAATAAGCCTTTTCACCCAATACAATCAGCCATTTTGTGTCCAGTCTCAGGAGGCCACCTTGATTTGACCTTCAGGGTCGCCAATAGTTAAACTGTCTCTGTATTTAAAGGGACTTGGACGGTTTATGCTCTGGTTACGCAGGATCATTGCAATACCCCTGGCACTAGTCTTCATCATCCTGTTTATCTTTTTACTAGTTGTCTTTCGCGTTAATGCCACCGCAGGTAACCCTGATTTCTACATTGACCAGTTGCAGCAGGCCGACATTTATAACTTCATCTATCATGATGCCCTGCCCACCGCCCTGGAAGAAACGCAAATCGGTGGGGATACTTCCGAAGCTCCAATCGATGTCACTCAGCTAACACCACACATCCCTGGCATGATAGAGCAAACGCTACCCCCAGAGTGGCTTCAGACGCAGGTAGAACAGATTATCAACCAGGTACTGCCTTATGCTCTAGGCGATACCCAGGGTTTCAACATCGACATTCCCTTAAAGGATCGAGTGGAAGCGGCCAGTCAGGCGGTCAAGGACACTCTGCATAAGGAGGATGTTTTTCCTAATCTGTATGACCAGGCTATTGACCTCGCTGTCGCTGAGTCCGCGCCGAGTCTCGAAGAGCTACCTCCGCTTTTCTCCTTGAGTGGAGACGACATGGAGTCGATACTGCGCAAGGTATTGCCTGGCGAGTGGATACTAATGCAGATAGATACTGCCATCGATGAAGCCGTACCGTACTTCACTAAGGACAAAGAGTATTTCAGGGTACAGTTAGACATATCGGAGCGGATGGACGCTCTAGAGACTGTCGTGGCCGATATTCTGAAGAAGCCAGAGACCTATGATTATCTTTTCGAGGATTTAGTGGCCTCGTCCATACAGCAAAATACCCAGGAAGTCACGCAGCTTCCCTTAGGAATTACCATAACCGATGATGAAATCCTCGGGGCAGCGAGAGAGGCATTACCGCTGGACTGGTACCAGGCACGAGTTACCGATATAGTCGGGCAAATCTTCTCATACCTCAAGGGAACCCAAGAGACCATTGACATTGTCATCCCTCTGGCGGACCGCAAGCCAGCCATAGCGAAAGTGCTCGGTGACTTGGCTGACCAAAAACTGGAGAGCCTGGTAGAATCCCTCCCGATGTGTACGTCGGTGCAGTTATCGGATTTGCTATCCGCTCCACTGGTAGATAGCCTCCCCCAGTGTCGGCCTGTAGATACATCTTATTCAGAGGTCAAAGAACTGCTGGGCATCGACATCAGCATCTTGCTCGCTCCGTTTGTGGATATGTGGATACCGGACCAGCTTGTGTTTGGTGATGCCGAGCTACGCCAGTTGCTGGCAGGCGAAGGAAGTGAAGACATTCTTGCTCAGGCTAGAGAGTGGGTGCAGAACGGCCTGACCTATACTGATGAAGACCTCCGTACCCAGCTAGGAGCCGACTACAAAAATATAGAGGACACCCGGCAATGGATAGCCTCTGGCTTCACCTTTACGGAGAGGGATCTGCGCCACTGGACAGTAGAGGCGGGAGGCGAGGATGCCGATGAACAGTGGCAGTCCTTTGATGAGGCCCGCTCCCAGATTGGGACCGTGCGACACTGGGTATGGGTCGCCTGGCTCATCCCGGTTCTCCTCTTAGCGGGTATCGGAGCCCTGGGTGGGCAAAGGTGGAACAGCAAGCTGGTCTGGGCGGCATCAGTGCTCGCCATGGCCTCCGCCATAGCCTATGCCGCTTTTGGACCGCTGTTCTCGGCTCTGGCCAAACCCAAGATTAATGACGCCATTATGTCAGGCGTTGGCCAGACCGAGGGTCTACAGGCACTTGCTGCCGAGAAGGGTATTACTATGGTTCAAAACGCTATCGATAGCTTTGTCGGCGGGATAAATATCCAAGCAATTAGCTTACTGGTGGTATCTGTGGTAGTCATTGTGCTGGTAAGCGTTTGGCACCCCTGGAGTCGTAGCTCTGAATAAACACAAGGACAGGCTACATCGGAGTAATTAATTCACCTCGGCCAAGCAGAACACCTTCTTGGTGACTACATCTAACCTCCTGTAGACCAACTGCACTTTTCATCTTTCTGTTCATGGGCTGACTAATAATGCTATTATTATCACTGATAGACAGGAGGTTACTACATCGAGAAGTCACCAGTTAAATCGGAGATGGTCCAGATTGCTGCCGGTTCTGTACTTCGCCCGGTCTGGACCTCACAGCGTGCCTATATACTAGCCTCGATTGCCGGAGTCGTTGGTTTGGGAAACCTCTGGAGGTTCCCATACATGGCAGGACAGAATGGTGGTGGCACGTTTGTACTCACCTATGCAATCTGTATACTGGCATTAGGCATCCCACTATATGTTCTTGAGGCCAGTGCTGGCAAGCTGGCCAATAGAGGTCCAGTAGGGCTATTCCGACAGATAAACCCAATATGGGGACCATGGTTCGGATGGTTTCTGGTCATAATGACTGTTACCATCATGAGCTATTACCTTGTAGTTAGTGGTTGGACGCTTGGATATGCAGTAGATGCCATCCAAGTTGACTTGAAGCCGTTCGAGGAGTTCACTGCCGGTTTTGCTTCGCTCTGGTTCTTTCTGATAACATCGGCCCTTACTTTTCTCGTTTTGCTGAGAGGTATCGGGGGCCTTGAGCAGATGAGCAAAATCCTGCTCCCGCTACTTGTCTTGATTGTTGGTGGTCTTGCTATTTATGCACAGACTCTACCCGGAGGGAGCCAGGCTCGTGACTTTTACTTCAGTTTTGACCTTTTAAAGTTTCTGGAACCAAGAACATGGCAAATGGCGGCAGGGCAGGCATTTTACTCACTGGCAATTGGGCAGGGTTTTCTTATTACCTACGGGAGCTATTCACCCAAGGACTTTAACATCCTAAAGTCATCTACAGCAGTGGCATTGACCAATTCTGTAATATCTATCACAGCCGGTCTGATGGTGTTCCCGATTGTCTTCACCTTTGGTATCGCCCCTGATGCGGGAAGTCAGCTTTCTTTTACTGCATTTCCCAACATATTCAGCCAGCTACCAGCCGGGCAGTTCATTGGTATCGCCTTCTACACTCTGTTGTTCATGGCGGCATTTACATCGTGCGTTGGTGGCATGGCAGTAGCGCTGGCACCGGTTCGAGATGAATTCCATATGACCCGGCGACAAGCGGCACTGGTAGTGATGGCAATTACTACGGCATTGGGTATACCTTCAGCGTTGAGCTTTACCTCTTTCGGACTGAGTATTGGAGGGAAGCCATTCCTGGATGTGGTTGATCAGCTAGCAGGGTCAGGGATTGTAGTTGTAGCTGGCATCGCGGGCGCTACCTTGATTTCGTGGGTACTTCCCAAGAAACGTATTCTTGAGGCTATTAATGCGCCTCCCAAAAGGTTTGGCCCAATTGTGCTTTCTGCAAAGTGGATAATATTAATAGGGCGTTGTCTTCCAGTGGCCGCAGCAGTACTGTTGCTGATTACGTACTTTGTCTGATAGCTAGAATAGTGCCAAGCTTAACAGGTTCTTAACATTACATCGTTTTGTGCAATTTGAAGAACCCATTTGCAAGAATAATGGGCAAATCCCCTATGCAGTTTCGCATGTCCGTTCGTCTATCCACTTAAAAAATTCTACGACCCCTTTGTCCATCCGTAGTAGCTCCATTGCCGCTGTCCAGGCCCGATGTTCGCTCGGCTCCCAAAGGTCTATCCCACTCTGTATATCAAGCTCCTGAACCAACCGGTACAGGTTCTCGGGCCTATAGCAGAAGAGGAACGGATTTTCCAAACACTCTTCCGCATTCGGAAGATCCGCAAGCTCGTCATCACCCGGATGTAAAGCCCAGTCCTGTACTTCGTAGAAATCCCTCCACAGGGGTATGAATTGTGTTTCGTGGTCTATAAACCAGAAGCGAAGACTCTGGTAGTTAATCTCATCAAGCTCGGTTGGTGGAGGGGGTGAGGGAGGCAACCTATCAGTGCGAATCAGTTCATATATCAGGCTGACCAACTGAAACCACCTATCGACCCACTGAAAAACAAATTCACGTTCCGTATCTGAATACTTTTTCTTGATCAATCCTTATCTCCTATTTATTCGTCCCTAATCAATGTAACAATTGCTCTTCAGCTCCAAGTGTTGAAAATATTACCTCACCGGAATATCACTTGACAATAGGACGGCCTGTTTTACCTCGGAAGTTAAAACAGTTTTGTCATTGCTCCTCTTTTCCCAGGGGAATCTCAGCCCTTTTGTAGGCTTTCTCGATAAGCCACTCTAGCCCTTCCCGCTTGCAGATGGCCTCTGCCCTCTTGCCCTGAGCTATTATGTCCTTCAGGATTTCCGGGGCATCGGTGGCGATGATATCAGGGTCGCCGTCCAACTTCCTCCGGGCATAAAGTCCCTCCTTGATGTCTTTTGCCAAAAGTCCTGTTTTATATGCCATTTCTAGTCACCTTCCTTGGCCCCGGTTTCCGAGTCCTCTATCAGTAGGTACCCTATTCCGCTTAACCATGACCCTCCGAACTGAAGTAGCTTACCTTTTCTGATTTCCACTTCAATCTCCTTTCAACTTGTTTGGATTCAGCTTTCTCAATAGAGACAGTCTTTACTTGCATGAAACTACAAGCATTGAAAGATCAGCTTCCTGGAAACAAAATAGCCACCTCCTTTCTAGCTTTGGCTATCAAGGCTGTGGCATAAGGGAAAACTTCAGGAAATGAAAAAACCTCCCGGCGGAGGTCTCCCGCCTTCCTTTTTCACAGTCTCTACTGTGACCTATCGCTCCCCGTTGGGGCTGGCTTTGGCACCTTCAAGAAAGACTCAAAGGTTGCCGTGCGGGTCATCGGGCCAGTTCCCTCGCCGCAACTCTCGATAGCCTGTATTCTATTGTTAATCTTCTAATTGAGTATTATACCATCAGCCAGTCCCAAAAGTCGAGGCTAACTAGTCTCAACTCTTTATACTCGTTCAGTTACTACCTGCCCACAGGGTAACAACCCTTCGGATTGTTTGAAAAAAGCTTTGTTAATAACTGGCAAACTGTTTAGCACCCTCCAGCACAAAATGATACGGCCAGATATAAACTCTGGCTTGACGGCAGACCAGACGGGGCGCTACGCTATCTGGTGGCACTAGGTGTCACAGCCCCTTTCAATCTTCGGAACCGAGGGTCGTGGGTTCGAATCCCTCTAGGCGCGCCAACTCTTTAAAGCATCCCCCTTTGCCGACATTTTCTTTGGGAAGGTAATGCCTTACGGGCTTCTCAGGCACTCATCGTGGTTATCAACGTTGCGCATGACGAGGCTGTCCCCATGCCGCTCAAAGGTCATCCGATACTTGCTGTCAACGTAGGCTTCAAAAACACCCGGTGTGCTCTCCACCGGATGACTGCATAGTGCCGGGTGCCGGAAATCGACATCGAGAAGCCCTAGCGCTTTATCTACTTTCCGCTGTATCCCCTTAGGAAGCTGGGCATACTGCTGCGTAAAGCGCCCGGTGAGCTCGACAGGCATTAGCTGTGGCTCTCACCGGTTTTATCTTGCTTCTTCTCAGCTTGTTTGTGAAGGAAGGCTATGGCATCCTCGGCACCGGGGAAGCGATGGACACGCCCCGAGCGGATATCCTCTTCGGCTTCCTTCTCGCCCTGCTGCCACCGCTCTGTCCAGAACCAGGCCTGCTCTTTGTCTACCAGCTTCTTTACCTTAAGCACAATCTCACCATTCCTCACCTGGACATCAAGGAAGTCGCCTTCCTCTATATCGAGCTTCTGTCTTACCGACCGCGGCAGCGTCAGCTGTGCTTTCTTGCGTACCTGAACCAGGTCCGACATGGTCTCTCTCCTATTCTCCAACATTCTTACTTTCCTACCATAGACTACATCCCGAACAACTCAATGTCAAGCCGGTGGATTACTCCAGGGATAGCAGGCTGAGATAGGCTACGGTTGCATTTTTGTTTTATTATAAAAGCCCGCAACTCAGCGAAGGAAGGGATTACCGCGCCTTTCCTGGCCGATGGTAGTCCTGGGGCCATGCCCCGGCAGGACCACCGTCTCATCCGGCATGACGAGGAGCTTACTCCGTATACTTGAGATAAGCAGCCCGTAGTCGCCGCCCGGGCCGTCGGTACGGCCAATGCCCATATTGAACAGTGTGTCCCCGCTGAAGACAGCGCCGTATCCGGCGATGCAAATACCATCGGGACTGTGACCAGGGGTGTGCATGACCTGAAAACTCAACTCACCAACGGCAATCGAATCGCCGTCCTGAAGCAGCCTGTCCGGCGGTGGCGGTGGCCCGAAGGTGGCATCGAAGGCAGCGAACCGGCGGTAATCATAACGCTGAATGACACCGGCTCCAGCCGCATGGAGCGCAAAACTGGCCCCGGTAAATTCCTGGACCTTCTTGATGGCCCCGATATGGTCGGGGTGGGCATGGGTCACAACGATGAGACCAATCCTGAGCCCCAGCTCGTCAATATTCTGCCGTATCCTGGCCGCATCACCCGCCGGGTCAATAACCATGCCGTCCCGGGTCTGGTCCGCCCCGACGAGGTAGCAGTTGGTACCAAAGGGCATTATCTCCAGGGTGCGATATATCATCTTTACCATAATTCTTGCTAAACCGGGGCAAAGTCCTGGATATTGAGCCGCAGCCTTTTCCCCCCACCCCAGCGGTCCATTTCCACATTATACACAATGTCCAGGGGCGAGGACACCTCCGCCAGATAGTCACCCACCCGGAAGGCTACCCCGTCCCATACCGTATTACCCTGCTCCAGCTTGAGCCTGAGGTGCTCGCCGCTGTTACCCATCGTATGGCAGTCTATAACCTTCACCCCGCGGCTGAGGAAAGTGGGCACCGGATTGCCCTGACCAAAGGGGGCCAGCTGCCGAATTGCCTGAAAGGTATCCCCCCCGAGCTCAGGCAGGGTTACCTCAGCCTCGACATCCAGCCGGGGGCGGAGGTCAACCCCCTCCAGCTGGGCAACCGCCAGTTCCAGAAGGCGCTGCTTCAGGCGGGGCAGGTTCCTGGTGGGCAGGGTAAAACCAGCCGCCCGGGAATGGCCGCCGAAATGGGAGAGAAGGTCACTGCACTGCTGTAAGGCAAGGACAATGTTAAACTCGGGGATGCTGCGGCAGCTGCCGCTGCTCACCTGCTCACCGCTTTTAACAATGATGGTGGGGCGGTAGAACTCCTCAGATAACCTGCCCGCTACCAGCCCGACGATTCCAGCGGGATAGTCCTTATCACTGGCGAGCAGCAGCGGTGAAACCCCCTCCGCTAATATCTGCTCCCTGGCCATGGTCATTACCCTCTCGGTCAGCCGCTGCCGTTCGGTGTTTTTCTGCTCCAGCCACATGGTTAACCCCTCCGCCTCCGGCGGCGAGTCGGTCATCAGCAGCCTGTAGCTGCTCAGGGCATGTGCCACCCTGCCCGCCGCGTTCAGCCGCGGGGCGATGACCCAGGAGATACTCTCTGAGTCAACGCTACCCGGGGGGAGCCCTGCCCGGGTCATTATCTCTCTAAGCCCCAGGCGGGGGCTGGCATTAATCGACTTCAGCCCTTCTTTAACCAGATATCTATTCTCCTCGAGCAGCGGCACCATATCAGCGACTGTGCCCAGGGCGACCAGGTCCAGCATCCCCTCAAGCTCCGCCTCCTTGCCAACACCCCGGAGCAGTGCCTGAAGCAGCTTATAGGCGACGCCAACGCCGGCTAGCTCCAGGAAGGGATAAGCCGAACCAGGTAGCCTGGGGTTAACCGTCGCCACGGCAGGTGGGGTTTCCGGCAGTGGCGTATGGTGGTCAGTGATAATTATATCCAGCCCCATCCGCCTCGCCCGCTCGACCTCAGGGATAGCGGTAATCCCGCAGTCAACGGTAACAACCAGGCTGACCCCCTCCCGGTAGAGCTTCTCCAGGGCAGCCGTCTTAAGCCCGTAGCCCTCGGTCATGCGGTGGGGTATGTAGGGGACAACGTCAGCACCGAGAGATTCCATCCCCTGTACCAGCAGCGCCGTAGCGGTAATGCCATCGACATCAAAGTCGCCATAGACAGCGACCTTTTCCCCCGAGAGCAGGGCCTGATAGAGCCGGGCTACCGCCGGTTCTATCCCCGGCAACAGGAAGGGGTCGGCCAGCAGGCGTCTATCAGCGGCAATGAACGATTCCCGCCGGGCCGGGTCAGTGAGCCCGCGGTTACAGAGGAGCTGGGCTATCAGGGGGGAAGGGGCGGAGGCCCCCGCCAGGTATTTACCCCCCGCCGGGGGGAGAAGATTCCAGCGACTATGTTTCAAGCCCGTGCCCCGGAGTACCGTTTAAATATCAGGACCGAGTTGTGACCGCCAAAGCCAAAGGAGTTGGACAGGGTCGCACTAACCCGGGCACGACGGGCAACATTGGGCACATAATCTAAATCGCACTCAGGGTCGGGGTGAGTAAGGTTTATGGTCGGTGGTATTACCCCACCCTGGATAACCATAACACATATCGCCGCCTCAACCGCCCCGGCACCCCCCAGCAGATGCCCCATCATCGACTTGGTTGAGCTTATCGGGACCCTGTAGGCATAGCTGCCGAACACGGTCTTTATCGCCGCTGTTTCCATCCGGTCGTTTAGAGAGGTCGAGGTACCATGAGCATTGATATAGTCAATTTCAGTAGCCTTAAGGCCCGCTTTATCCAGCGCAATCTGCATCGCCCTGGCAGCACCCTCTCCATCTTCAGCCGGCTGGGTGATGTGATAGGCATCGCCACTGGCGCCGTAGGCAGCAACTTCAGCCAGGATATTAGCCCCGCGCCGCTGAGCCAGGGAAAGGTTCTCCAGGACAAGAATCGCTGCCCCCTCCCCGATAACAAAGCCGTCGCGCTCGGCATCGAAGGGGCGGGAGGCCAGCTCTGGCTGGCTGTTCCGGGTGGATATGGCTCTATTAGCATTAAAGGCAGCAATCCCTATCGGGGTGATTATCGATTCGCTGCCACCGGCGAGCATCACCTCGGCATCGCCACGCCGGATAGTCTCACAGGCAATGCCAACTGCATCCGAGCCGCTGGAGCAGGAAGAGACGGTGCCGAAGTTCGGTCCCTTAGCCCCGAGCACGATTGATACCTGAGCGGAGGCGTTGTCAGCCGCCATCATCGGCGCCAGAAAGGGGCTTACCCGGTCCGGCCCTCTATTTACCAGCACCCTCACCTGCTCTGCCAGCGTAATCAGCCCTCCAGCCCCGCTGCCAACAATGACTCCAATCCTATCCTGGTTGGCGGGGCCAATCTTCAGCCCCGCCTGCTCCACCGCCTGCAGACTGGCGGCTACTGCCAGCTGGGCAAAGCGGTCCATGTGGCGGGCAGCCTTGCGGCTGACATAGTCAGCAGGCTCAAATCCCTTCACCTCACCGGCAAATCTGGTCTCAAGGGGTTCGGGGTCAAAGAGGGTGATGTAGTCAATGCCGGACTTGCCGGCGGCAAGCGCTTCCCCGGTCGCCGCCGCGCTCAGGCCCAGCGGACTCAGAACACCTATTCCCGTAATTACTACCCGGTTATCTGCTCCCGGCACAACCCTCAGACCTCAAATATAACTCACCCCGCTATTTTTACCACAATTGCAGCTCGTCTGCAAGGCTCGCCGGTCCCCGGTCTGATTTCACTTCATAGCTAAATTGTGTTATAATTACATGAATGGCTACCTTACCGTGCTTTGAAATGACATCTAATGGGGTGGCCTCTTCTTCTATCACCGGCAGAAGTCACCCGAAGCCCGTCCTTTTCCTTTCAGCACTACTTTAAGTAAAGGGGTAACGACCGGTCATGACCCAGGAAAAACCTTCTCCATCTGAGCAATTGAATGAATACACCGCCGAGGACATCCAGGTCCTCGGGGGGCGGGAAGCCGTACGGCGCCGGCCGGGCATGTATATCGGCAGCACCGACCAGCGGGGGCTGCACCACCTGGTATATGAGATTGCCTACAACAGCATTGACGAGGCTATGGCCGGCTGCTGCACCCGAATCGTGGTTACCCTTCACCCGGACAGCTCCGTCACCGTGGAAGATGACGGACGGGGCATCCCGGTGGAGATTCACCCCGCTACCGGCATATCTGCCCTGGAGACAGTAATGACCACCCTGCACGCCGGGGCAAAGTTCGGCGGTCACACCTATCAGGTGTCAGGTGGGCTGCACGGTGTGGGCGCCTCGGTAGTAAACGCCCTTTCCTCCTGGGTAAGGGTTAATGTCAAGCGTGATGGCAAGCTCTACCAGCAGGAATACCGCCAGGGTATCCCCCAGGGAGAATTAGGAGTAGTCGGCGAAGCCAGTGACACTGGCACTACCATCACCTTCTGTGCCGATGAGGAGATATTCGGCAGGGTTCGCTACGATTTCAGTACCCTGAACAGTCGCCTGCGTGAGATGGCTTACCTGAATAAGGGCCTGGAAATATGTATCAGGGACGAGGGGACAGACTCGGAAAAGACCTTCTACTTTGAGGATGGCGTTATCGGCTTTGTCCGCCACCTCAACCGTAACCGGGTAGTCCGCCACCCCCGGCCCATTTACCTCTCCAAAATGGTAAACAGCACCATCGTCGAGGCAGCGCTCCAGTATAATGACGGGTTCAGCGAGTCCACTTTTAGTTTTGCCAACTGTGTCAATACCGTGGACGGAGGCACCCACCTCACCGGCTTCCGCTCGGCGCTAACCCGGGTTCTCAATGACTACGCTAAAAAGAACCGGTTCCTCAAGGAAGATGAGCCCAACCTGACAGGTGACGATGTCAGAGAAGGACTCACCGCCATTATCAGCGTCAAGCTTGCGGAACCCCAGTTTGAGGGGCAGACTAAAGGCAAGCTGGGCAACCTTGAGATTAAGAGCATTGTAGAGGGCGTGGTTGGGGAGGAGCTCTCCCTCTATCTTGAGGAGCACCCTGAGGACGCCAGGGGAATCATGGAAAAGTGCCTCACCGCCGCCAAAGCCAGGGAAGCGGCACGAAAGGCTCGCGATTTAATCATCAAAAAGGGCAGCCTGAACACCGCCACCCTGCCGGGAAAGCTGGCTGATTGCTCGGAGAAAGAGCCATCGCTCTGCGAGCTCTACCTGGTAGAGGGGGAATCGGCGGGCGGCTCCGCCAAGCAGGGCCGGAACCGCCGCTTCCAGGCTATCCTGCCCCTGCGGGGCAAAATCCTCAACGTAGAGAAGGCGCCTGCGGATAAGATGCTGGCCCATGCCGAGATACGTGCCCTCATTACCGCTCTCGGAGCCAGCATTGATGACGAGTTCGACCCCGGCAAGCTGCGCTACCACCGTGTTATCCTGATGACGGATGCCGACGTTGACGGGGCTCACATTCGCACGCTGCTGCTCACCTTCTTCTTCCGACATATGGCGGCGCTAATTAACGACGGGCACCTGTTCATCGCCCAGCCGCCCCTCTACCGCATCAAGGCAGCAAAGCTCGAGCGGTGGGTCTACTCAGACCAGGAAAAGGAAGAGGTAATGAGCCAGCTAAAAGGGTCTAAAAAGGTGGGGATCCAGCGCTACAAGGGTCTGGGGGAGATGAGTGCCGAGCAGCTATGGGAAACTACCATGAACCCTGCCACCCGTACCCTGCTGGCAGTAAACATCGACGACGCCGCCAGGGCTGACCACATCTTCCACACGCTGATGGGAGCAGAGGTCTCACCGCGCCGGGCATTCATCCTGGCCCATGCCAAGAGTGTCCAAAACCTGGACATTTAGCGCTCAGCCGGGAAGATACAGCCCGTGCTCCCTGATATACCTCTCTACCGGCCCGGGAACAAGGTGACCGATGGAGGCACCCCGGGCAACCCGCCTCCTAACCAGCGAGGCACTGATATCTATTTCCGATCCGTCCAGCAGCGTTACCCGATGAGAGAGCCCGGGAACAGCCTCTTTCAGCAGGTCAAGGTCAGGCGGCGGATAGCCGGGTCGGGGAATTACTACCAGCCGGCACAGCCGGACCAACCGCCGCGGTTCACGCCACTGGGGAAGTTCCGCCAGGCTATCCCATCCCAGAACAAAAAATAGCTCGTCCCCGGGGCCAAGCCGTCTCCCAAGCTCCTCTATGGTATCCACGGCATACGAGGGGCCGGGGCGGTCTATTTCCACGGTGGACAGCTCGCAGTAGGAGCAACCAGCGATAGCCAGCCGCACCATCTCCAGTCGGTGCTCGGCAGCAGAAATGACCCGACTCGCCTTCAGCCACGGTTGGCCGGCGGGTACAAACAGAATCCGGGTCAAACTCAGCCTTGCCCTTACTTCCCGAGCGATGGCGAGATGCCCGTTGTGAACCGGGTCGAAGGTCCCCCCAACAACCCCGATTTTCATCATGTGCCCCACTCCCATTCGGTATTACCACAGCGGACCCTATCGCCGGGTTTAACCCCGGCCCTCCTGAGAACCCGGCTTACCCCCAGCCTTTCAAACTGCTTTGAAAGCTGCCCGCGCCCTCCAGGGCCGGTCATATCCAGCCTGGCGATGAGGCGCTCAAGCTCCGAGGACAGGACAACAAAGGTGTCCCCTTCCCTGAGCACCTTCGGGGGGGCCGGTTTGGGTTCGGGACGGAACACCCTGCCCGGAGGCCTTACGGCTGCCTCCCGCGCCGCCGTGACCTCATCCAGCACCTTCAGGGTCTCTGCCAGAAGCCGGGAAACGCCCTCGCCGCTTGCCGCCGAGATAAAGAGAGGGCTGACCCCGACAGCGCTAAGGTCATTCTCCATCTCAGCCAGCCGCGGCCTGACCTGAGGCAAATCAATCTTATTTACCACCGTCAACTGCCGTTTGTGCCCCAGGGCCGGGTCAAATAAACCAAGCTCAGCATTAACCTTTGCCATATCCTCACAGGGTGAGGAGGAGCTGCCATCTATCAGGTGGATAAGCATTTTGGTACGGGTACTGTGGCGCAGAAAATCATGTCCCAGACCACGGCCCAGGTGCGCTCCATCAATTAGTCCCGGAATCTCCGCCAAGACAAAGCTCCGCTCCCCCACCTCAGCCACTCCCAGAGCGGGCTCACGGGTGGTAAATGGATAGCCGGCAATCTCAGGCCTGGCGGCCGAAGCCGCCGCCAGCAGGGTAGACTTACCCACATTGGGATAGCCAATGATACCAACATCGGCAATAAGCCTGAGTTCAAGAAGGACGGTCTTCTCCTCTCCAGCTTCCCCCTTCTCTGCGAGCTGCGGTGCCTGGTTAGTCGACGAGGCAAAGTGGGTGTTCCCCCGCCCCCCTTCTCCACTCTTGGCTACCACCACCCTCTCCCCGGCGTGTTCTAAATCGGCGATGGTATTCCTATCCCCTGTCTGTGTCCTTTCCATAACCACCGTGCCCGGCGGTACCATCAAAACCAGGTCCTCTCCCTTCCGGCCATGCTTCTTCTGGTTCCTGCCCCCCCCGCCATCGCCGGCCTGAAAGAACCTCTTTCGTTTGAATGCAAGCAGGCTGCTAACGGCAGAATCAGCTATAATCACTACATCCCCCCCCCTACCACCATCACCACCGTCCGGCCCACCGAACGGGACAAACTTTTCCCGCCTGAAACTCACTGCCCCACCCCCACCCTTTCCCGCTCTCACCACTATTTCTACTTCGTCCAACATCGCCAAGTAGCCCTTTGTCCCCTGTGGATAGTCTATATTATCCTATCTCAATAGTTTCTCTACTTCTTCTTTTTATAATATCAGTAATTATAATACCATACCTTGGGATGCCTTGTGCTGCAAGGCTGACAGGTTAGAATTGCTTCCCCCGGGAAAGCTAGCGGCTGTGGGACTTATCAACACCGCTCCGGGGTTGTTCACAGGGTAGGCCGGCTTATCTACGGCGGTGGCTAATTCCACCGGGGGTGGTTTGTTTACCGACGGGGGGTTTTAGGGGGACTAGTGGTTGGCGCCCTTTGGGCGGGTGTGCATCCGCTTCTGGATATCCAGGATTTTGCGCCTCAGCGGGGAACTGGCATCAATATCAGCGGCTATTTTCTGGAGGGCGTGGGTGACAGTTGAATGGTCTCTGCCCCCCAGCGCTTCACCGATCTGAGCCAGCGAGGAGGCGGTCTCCTGGTGGAGAAGAAACATCGCCACCTGTCGGGCCAGGGCCGTTTCCCGGTCTCTCTTTCTGCCTGTCAGGTCTTCGGGGGTCATCTGGAAGCTGCTGGCGACCGATTCTATTACCAGAGCGGGGCTGACGGGGGCAGACAGGGGCTGTCTGGCGGCCAGATCCTCGAGTGCCCTGCCGGCTAACTCCGGGGTGGGTGAGGCTCCGGTCAGGTGGGCGTAAGCAATGACCCGGTTCAGGGAGCCCTCCAGCCGTCTGATGTTTTGCTTGACCCGGTGAGCAATGAACTCCAGGACGGCTGGAGGAAGGTTTATGCCTTCCTGTGCGGCTTTAACCTGGAGGATTGCCAGTCTGGTTTCAAAGTCGGGGGGTTCTATATCGGTAATTAACCCCCACTCAAAGCGGGAGCGTAACCGGTCCTCGAGTAAGGGCATGGACTTTGGCAGGCGGTCACTGGTAATGACAATCTGGTGGCTGGCGTTATGGAGCTCATTGAAGGTGTGGAAGAAGCTTTCCTCAGTTTGCTCCTTGCCGCTGATAAACTGGATGTCATCAATCAACAACATATCAACGCCCCTGAATTTACGGCGGAACTCGCCTGTTTTCCTTTCCCGTATCGCGGCGACGAACTCGTTGGTGAACTCCTCGGCGCTAACGTAGATTACCCTGGCCTGGCGGACCTGGGCCACATGCCAGATAGCATGGAGGAGGTGTGTCTTGCCTAGCCCTGCCCCCCCGTATATAAATAGCGGGTTATAGCTTTTTGCCGGGCTTTCGGCTACCCCCAGGGCAGCGGCGTAAGCTAGCCGGTTACAGTCGCCGACGACGAAGGAGTCGAAGGTATACCTGGGGTTGCACCCGGGAGAGGCTGGTTGGGGTGGGGGGACTGCTTCCTGCTCTTGGTGCCTGCCATCTACGGAGAAGTGGACCTCGATGTCACCGCAGGTGAGACCGATGAGGGTTTTTTCGATCAGGGAGCGCTGGTTCTGGTCTAGATATTCAGAGACAAAGGTATTGGGCGTACCGACCACGAAGCGATTACCTTGATAGCTCAAGCCTACCGTGTTTTGCAGCCAGGTCCGGTAGTTTGCCTTATTAAATTGGACTTGCAGCTCACCCAGGGCAGCTTCCCAAATTTCCTGAGCGGTCCTAGTTCCTGTCAAATTTCCCTCGCTATCCAACCTCAGGGTCACCGGCGCTAGGGCAAAAACCACACCACCTTTCGGTGGGTTATTCTCAAGTTATCACCTGACTGCGGCCAGGGGAAGCCGAAAAACGAGGAAGGAACATCGGGGTGATGGTGTTTAGGATAATACTCTGTGCCCGCGGAGGCAAGGTCTTTGAGGGTGGTTAGGGGTTGTTTTCAACCCCCTTTTTGCCTTGACAGGTCTAAAAAGGTTATTATTTTGCCAATAATCACGCCGATAGATATAAAGGGCTGGTTGTTGTCCAGATTTTTTGGTGCTAGAATTTGGTACTAGGAGGTTGAGGTTGCGAATTATTTTCATGGGAACTCCCGAGTTTGCTGTCCCCCATCTGGAGCAGCTTATCCTCAATCAATATGAGGTGGTAGCTGTCTATACCCGGCCGGACAGGCCAGCCGGCAGAGGGCGAACCCTGGCCTCGTCCCCGGTGAAGAGGGCTGCCCGGGACTTCAAGCTGCCGGTAGTGCAGCCGGTTAGTTTCAAGGCCAGGGCAGCAATTGACGAACTTAAGGGGTTTAGCCCTGATGTTATCGTGGTCGCTGGCTTTGGGCAGATTCTGCCTCAGGCCGTCCTGGATATCCCCAGGTACGGGTGCCTGAATGTTCATCCTTCCCTGTTGCCCCGGTTTAGAGGAGCGTCGCCGGTGGCAGCGGCTATTCTGGCGGGGGATGACTTTACCGGGGTAAGCATTATGCTGGCGAGCGCCGCTCTGGACAGCGGTCCGGTATTGACCCGCGCCCAGATTCCTGTTTCGGCGCAGGATACTACGGACTCGCTCACCTCCAAACTGTCCCGGGTTGGGGCCCGTGTGCTTTTAGATACCCTCGTTTACTGGCTGCGGGGTGAACTTAGCCCCCGACCTCAAAATGAAGCCGAGGCTACCAGCTGCAGCCTGGTCACCAGGGAGGAAGGTGAGGTTGACTGGCATCTTCGGGCGGTGAATATATGGCGGCAGGTGCGCGCCTTTTATCCCTGGCCGGGGAGTTACACCAGCTGGCGGGGAAAGCAGCTTAAGATTTTGGAAGCGGTGCCTCTGCCCGGTGAGGGGTCCCTTGAGGTGGGAGAGGTAGTTGCTTTAACCCAAAAGGAGGCGGGCATTGCCTTCGGCATCAATACCGGGGATGGAGTCCTGGGGGTGCTGCGGGTGCAGATGGAGGGGAAGCGGGGGGTGTCTTCGGCTGAGTTCTTGAGGGGGCAGCGTCAGTTCATCGGGGCGATATTACCGTCAGGCTAACTGGCAGGCGGTGTTGCTTGGACCTGGGAACAGCCTGTATAATCGTGGAAGTAAGCACAAGGAGGCCTGGTTGTCCTTACCCGAAAACTTAAATCGGTTTGACACCCTGCTGGATATTATTGCCCGGCTGCGGGCTCCTGATGGCTGCCCGTGGGACCGGAAGCAGACCCATGCCTCCCTCAGGGGGAGCCTGCTGGCGGAGTGTTATGAGGTGCTGGAGGCACTTGACAGCGGGGGGAAAGGCAAGCTCTGCGGTGAACTGGGTGACCTGCTGCTCCAGATTGTTTTTCATGCTCAGATTGCTGCTGAAGCCGGGGAATTTGATATTGGGGACGTGGTGGGGGGCATCAACGCCAAGCTGGTTCATCGTCATCCCCATGTCTTTGGCGCACGGCAGGTGAAGGATGCCCGGGAGGTGGCAATTAACTGGGAGGCACTAAAGCGGGAAGAACGTGACGCTGGCACCTCAATCCTGGATAGTGTGCCCAGAGAGATGCCGGCCCTGGGTTACAGCCAGGAGGTCCAGCGCCGGGTGGCGCAGGTTGGCTTTGACTGGGAGGATGTCCAGGGCGTTATTGATAAGCTGGCCGAGGAGGTCGGTGAATTTAAGGAGGCTGGGACCGAGGAGGAAAAGGCGTGGGAGTTTGGCGACCTCTTATTCACCCTTGCCAATATTGCTCGCCGGCTGGGAATAGACCTGGAAGTGGCGCTGCGGGAGGCAAACCAGCGGTTTTACCGGCGCTTTGCCCGTATGGAGGAGGTCTGCCGCCAGCGCGGGGTAACCCTGGGAGAGATGCCCTTTGATGAGCAGAACACCCTCTGGGAGGAGGCAAAGAGGGTGGAAGGGTGAGGAGACTGGTCGGGGCGAGAGGATTTGAACCTCCGACCTCAGCGTCCCGAACGCTGCGCGCTAACCAAACTGCGCTACGCCCCGCAAGTTATTATTATAGGCGGATTTGACCCGCACGGCAACAGTTAAGAAGGGAGAGTCGAAAGGAGACAGGTGAAATACCTCGTTCTGATTATTGATGGCGCCGCTGGCTTGCCGCTAGCCGAGCGTGAGGGTAGGACCAGCCTGGAGCTGGCCTCGACGCCAAACCTGGATGCCCTGGCCAGGGAGGGGACGCTGGGGCTTGTCCGCACCGTGCCCGGGGGGATGGAGCCGTCCAGTGCCTGTGCCTGTATGTCGGTCCTGGGCTATGACGCCGGGCGTTACTACCGGGGCCGGGCTGCCATTGAAGCCAGAAGTATGGGCATTCCCATTGATGAGGGAGAAGCCGTTTTTCGCTGCAACCTGGTGGCTATTCGTGATGGTAAAATGTGGGACTACAGTGCGGGTCACATTAG